>JALWSU010000304.1 GCA_026993485.1 Thiotrichaceae bacterium
TCGAGTATTATATAATCTTTAAATATCAATAGTATTGATTTAAATTAAGATTAGTTTCAAAAAGTCAAGAAATAAAAACTTGATCATCGAGTTAAAGCCAGTAAAGATTTCTCAAGATTTCTCCTTAGGTCGCAACGAAGTAAGCGAAGCTAAGTAAGCGAAGCTAAACCGAAATGACAATTTGACTTATGTATAAGAGATTGCGCTGGAGCGTGGGAACGAGAGTACTTAATAACCCATTTCAAACCATCCAACAGATTCTATTTTTGTGTAACAAGTTCTACCTTTTCCAATCTTCCAGAAATTTCTTTAATAATTCTAACATCATCATTAGAGAATAAAGGCAAATAAACAATAGTGTTTCTTGGTTTATTACCATTCAAAGCAGCATCGAGTTTTCTTAAAGCGTTACGAAATGCTACAACCTTTGATGAGAGTTGTTCGCCTTTGTCAAAATGGTGGTTTTTATCCAAACCAAAAAACCGATAAATTAGCTGTTTATTATCATCATCAGATATAAGCACCACTAAATCACTCGTATTATTAAAACTGTCTAGAGATTCAAGTTTTTTTAGTTCCTCATAATCAAGACGTTTTAATTCTTCTATGGCATTATCCTTGTTTGCTTTGTCAACCGCTAATATGGTTATGACTTTTTTAAATATCACATATTTTGGGCTACAAATATCCTTTGCTAAACAATCTGCGAGCTTTAGGCCACTGCCTTTTAGTTTTGTATTTAACCTTTTTATAATTTCGGCATCTTCAGATGTAAAAAATGGTAAATAAACAATAGTATTTGATTTACCATTCAAATTTGTATCGAGCTTTCTTAAAGTGTTACGGTTTTTCACAACTTGTTTGAGGTAGCTAATACCCAATGGGTTATTAGGAAATAACTCTGAAATTAGCTGTTTATCTTCATCAAAAGATATAAATGCTACTAAATCACGAATATTGAAACTGTCTTTAGACTCAAATTCTTTCAGTTTGTCATAATCAAGATTTTTTAATTCATCTATGGCATTGTTCTTGTTTTTGAAATCAACCGCTAATTTTTCTATGAGACTCTCGAAAGTATGTTGCTGTTCATATTTCTGTAATTGTTCTTTGATGTAATCTGTGCTATGTGTTCCCTCTACATAAGATGCGAGCGTTATATTACTATTACTATTACTATTTTTCAGTTTCTTGTATAACTCTGAAGTTATTGCAACATCTTCATCCGTAAAAAATGGCGTACATACTTGTTCATTATACTTCTGAGTTATTAATTCGTTGTATAAAACTCTTAATTTACTACGAATATTTACTAGCGATTCCACCAGTTTTCCGTCTAACAACATATCATTAGGAAAACTATTCTTAAGCAATTTTTCTAATTGAGTTTTATTGGAATTTACAAATTGAAGAAAGGTATCTTTATCAACTTCCTCATTATGAGATAACTCCAATAATTTGTCATTACAGTCAGTCTCCTGTAAGTCTTTCCAGAAGTTAGTGGAGTCGTCAACTTCAGATTTAACCCTACACAATGTTCTTATTTCTTCCAACGCTTTTTTATTGTCGTGGGTAACATGACAATCATAAGGTAATAAAATATTATATTTATCATATTGATCGGGCTGTTGATTGAAATCAGCAGGAGTATTATGATTTGGAACACCATCTGGATAATATTTTCTTAAAGCTTTTTGTTCTTCTTTTGTACATTGTTTTACAGCAGCAGTAGTAGTTATCATCAACACTAGAACAATACCAAAAAAACCAATTATGTTCTTTTTTACAAAAACCGATTGTGGTTTCTTTGGAGATGATTCTTCTGTTTCTTTCTCTTTTACAGGGATAACAGGCGTTTCAGTTTCAATAAATTGAGGCAAGTTTCTAAAAGTCTCATCTTGCCCCCATTTATCTAGATCTGAATGCTCAATAAAATTGCCGCTAGATTTGTTCCAATCAATATCCTTAGTGACTAAAGTCGCAAAAGAAGATAAATAATCTTGAAGTTTGGAACGTACTGCTTCGAGTTGTTCATTTGATAATTTCTCGACATCAAGTCCTACCAACATCAAGATTTCACGTCCAGAACGACCATTTGCAACCTGTTCAACCATTTGACTGACTGCAATATAATTCTTGCCTTCAAGTTTAAAATTAGCCCGGTTTAGGTATTCTTGGACTTCTGGTATCAAAATCGGTACACCAGTTGGAATCACCAAATTGTGATTCCGTAAACCAGCACGCGGTGTTTGTGCTATTAAAAAAATCGACATTTATTTAATTTTCCTCCCATGAGGGTAAAGATGGTTTTCTGGGTATTCCATGAAGCCTAAATACAGCTTTAGACTTTGGGGTTTCTTTTCCTTCTGGTTTCAAAACCAAACTAAAACCATTTAAATTGGCAACTTTAACTTTTTTACGCCCTTGCCCATTATCATAATTATCGAACAGCCAATTGTTCTTAACAATCTTGACTTCAATCGTGACAAAATCACTGAGCTTACGTGCCAAATAACAGTGTCCAATTTCTCCAGTTGAGGTATAAGAATCGGCATCAATGCCCTCATCAGTTTCGATAACTTTTTTACCATTAATAAAAACTGTAATGGTATTATCGTTTGCATTAATATCGCCCCACTCTATCCTATCAAGGTAAAGCGTAAGTCCTATGGTATTTTGCATCTTAACCAGATAGTTTTTGTATTCCTTTACATGTTTTTGCATAGTTTGCAATGGTGCGTATTTTAAATAATTCTCGGCACGTTCTAAGTCTCTATTTTCAAGAAATTCGGTATAAAGTAAACGGTCTTCAGCCACTTGTACTGTTTTAATCAATGCCCTAATTTGGGCACCTTTTTCCACTGTTTTGAACTCAGACGGCCAAGAGTCATACTTATCAAGTTCTTTATATGCATTAGACCATTTTCGGTGTTTTATTAAACCATTGATTTTAGTTGTCAGTGAATTAATGACGTTATTTGAAAAGTGCTGCTTTAAAGCTTGTAATTTCTCATTATCTTGATGCTGGCTTAAAATTTGTGCAGCTTCTAAAAAATAGCCGTTATTAAACCAGTTATAATAATCAGCCTTAAAAGCTATCCAGTTTGTTTCAGACTCTGCTTGTGTAATGATAACACTAGCTTCAGCTGCGTGTTTGCCATTTGGCAACTCTTTTAGGTAGGCTTCTGCTTTTTCAGCTTTTATCTCCAAAGAGCCTGCTTGCTCTACTGGCAACCACCAGCGTTGTTCTTTTTGATCATGCAAAGCAGTTTCTGCTTGTGCAATCAGAATTTTAGCCTTTGCAGCATGTAGCCCATTAGGTTTGGCTTGTAAATAAATTTGTGCCTTTTTTATTAGTTCACGCGGAGATTTCGCTTCCATGACTGGTTGCCACAATTCCTTTTCCACACGCAATTCTTCTTTGGCTTTTGTAATAACACTTATCGCCTCAATTTCGTGTTTACCTTTATCTATGTTTTGCAAATAAGCCTGTGCTGTTGCTATTTTTGCCTGCGGAGATTGAGCATCTATTACAGGTTGCCACCAGCGTTTTTCCTTTGCTACACGCTTCGTTTCCTCTTCCTTTGCCAAACGTATTGTTTCTTTGGCGCGTTTAATTGCCCTTTGAGCTTCTATAGAATGTTCACCTGTAGGGAGTTTTTCCAAATAAGCCTTTGCAGTTTCTATTTTCTCTTGCGGAGATTTAGCATCTACTACTGCTTGCCACCAACGCTTATCCACACGCAATTCTTCTTGGGCTTTTGTAATAACACTTATCGCCTCAATTTCGTGTTTACCTTTACTTATGTTTTGCAAATAAGCCTGTGCTGCCTCTATTTTAGCTTTAGGAGATTGAGCATCTATTACAGGTTGCCACCAGCGTTTTTCCTTTGCTACACGCTTCGTTTCCTCATCACGCGCTTTTTCCTTTGCCAAACGTATTTCTTTTTCAGCACGTTTAATTACCCTTTCAGCTTCTATAGCATGAACACCTTTTGGTAGGTTTTGCAAATAAGCCTTTGCAGTTTCTATTTTCTCTTGCGGAGATTGGGCTGTCTCGACAAACTGCCACCATTGCTTTTCACGTTCGTTACGCTCTTCTGTTTCAAGCTTAGCGATAATAGTATTTACATCAGTAATATGTTTACCATTAGGCAATGATTTGGAGTATTTTTTGCACTCTTGAAGTTTATGTTGGATAGATGGGGCATCTTGTATAGCTTGCCATAAACTTTCGTCTCTCTCTTGACGCGATTTATCCAATTCAGATTTTGCGGAGTTATTACTGACAACAAATAACCACGAAAAGGGATGCAATAGTGGTTTGGTAGAGTAATAATTTTCTAACCATTGCTCCGCGTTTATAATCTGCTCCAATTTAGCTTGAGGATTATTTAAAATGCTGTGAAATTCATTATACTGTTTGTTGTCATCATAAGCTTGTTTAACAGCAAATACTAGCAGTGGTATAATCACCATTAAAACAGATAAAGAAATAAAACGTGTTAACCATATCTTTGAAAATTTACTCTGTGCTTGTCTAGCACGTTCTGCCAATTCTGATTTTTTGGGAAAAATACCAATAATTTCATTGCCTTTAGCTTTAAGTTTCCTTAAATGCAATGATGGAAATGGTATCCATTTTTTATAACTGGCTACGTCTTGTTCATAGCTTTCCAACAAAATTATCTTCAAGCGTTGTGCCATCCAGATAAAACCTTCCAATAATCCAAACGATGCTAACGGATTGACTTGTTTAGGAAATTCAAAGGTTTTACCATTTGCACTGGTACGCAGTTCACATTCACCAAATGCACTAACTGGAAAAGCTTTACAATTTTCTTTACCTACTTTAGCGACAAGCGCATTATATAAATCACGATGTTCTGTGGAAGGCAATTTATCAGGTGTTAAAGCTTCTATTGAACTTGTATATTCTGGCAAAGGAGCAATACGATCCCATTTATTAACTAGTAATACAATGGGTTGATTAAAGCTTATGCGAGTCAATGTATTTTGCAATAAATGTAAAAATTCTGACTTTTCTTTATCTGGTTTATTAGGATTTGGGGCAGGTGCGATAATAAAAAGACCATCCATACCTGCCAATTTATCACGCAATACTGTTTTTTCCTCTATATAGCCTTCAGGACTCGCTAATTCGCCAGCATAATCAATCAGTCGAACTTGGACAGAACCTGTTTCTTTCGAGGAAAATTCAAAATCAAAAATTAAATCAGTTGTCAACTCAGTTGCCACCGGCACAGAGCCATTTTCTAATTGTTGTTTTGACTCCTCAAGTCTCTGGTAACTGTTATGTAAATTGTAAGCCTCTTTCTCGGCATCCGTCCAAGTTTCTTTTTCATCCATAGGTGGTGGCGCAACATCTAGCGGTAGCAAAGCACAGGTATATCCGCTAGGATGTTCTCGACGTTGCATATTAAGAGCAGTGATAATGCAGGTTTTCCCAGAGCCTGAAAGCCCGAGAAAACCAAATTTGTATTTTTTCGACATAATTTTAGTTTGTTTTTGGTTATTATTAGTACATTGGAGTTCAAAGCTTTAGCTTTGAGATAACCACACAAAGCATTGGAGTTCAAAGCTTTAGTTTTGAGATAACCACACAAAGCATTGGAGTTCAAAGCTTTAGCTTTGAGATGACCACAAAAAGCATTGGAGTTCAAAGCTTTAGCTTTGAGATGACCACACAAAGCTAAAGCTTTGTACTCCAGTAGCAAACTACTATACCTAGACTACCAAGATGTCACTGGTTTCATTGACATCAGCCACCAAGCGGAGATATTTTGTTGCCAAGCAGTGACTTTCTTTTTGGCTTTATTCAAAAGCCGTATAGTTTGTTTTGATATAATTATTTTTGACATAGTTTCAGAGGTTTTCAAAGCAGTCAAAGCCTTTCCCGCACTTTCTCCAACAACATCATTTAATGCTCTTTCGGCAGTTTCTCGAAAAAAATGACCACTTAAACCCTGACTTGGATTCATCAATACTTTGGCATCTTTACGCATAAATACTCTGGCTTCAAATCCAAAAAATCTCATAGTCTTGCCACCAATTTTTTGATATAAAAAGCGTATAGGCTTTGTTACATCAAATACAACTAACTTTTGAGCTTTCTCCTTGAATTGTTTAAGAAGTTGTTGATTTTTCTGCAACAAGGCAGAAACAGAGTTAGATGCTTGTGGCAGCTTAATTTTTTGCCCTTGTTTAATTTGTCTAGTTTTAGTTTTAACCAGTTTTTGTGAAACTGTTTTAGTCGTCGGTTCTGCAAACTTATTAAGAAACTTACCAGCAGGCTTGGAAATAACAGCAACTTTTCCAGCAATAAAACCAATCGGCACAATAGCAAACGCATCTAATCCGACAGCAACAGCATCTCCCCCTGTTAATCCCCGCCCTTGCCACAGCTTTTTAGCTGTATAATAACTGCCATAAAACGGAATCCAAGTCACTGGGCCACTTGGTGCAGGGCCGAGTTCTTCGGCGAGAGCGGCATTATCTTTAATAGAGACATAATAATGCAAATACTGAGGCAAGGATGGACAAGCTTTCTCAGGATAATTAGGGCAAAGAGTCGCCAATTTACTGGCTAAAGCTGCTTGACTACCCACAGAAAGTTGGCGGCGCATTAACTTCTGAAACAATAGCTCATCCTTATATTTATATAAAGCATCCACCGTATTATCATCACCTTCCAATAAAACCTCAATAATAATCGCTTGCAAATCTACAGGATAAGCATTCTCACCATACAATAAACCGACAGGAGCTAATCCCCATTTCTCCAATAGTTGCTCCCCCTTATTTAGAGCCAGCAAATCCCAAATATGTGGATCATTAGCAAGCTGCTCAAAAGCACCATTATTATCCACTACACGCATAAATGCAGGCCATAATTCTTTGCGAAACCGCTTATAAAATTTCTGATTATTGTTTAAACGTTGGCGAATATTTTGACCATGTTCAAGCAAAAAAGCTATAATTTCAGCTAGTTTTTCATCAGAATGCCGTAAATATTTACTAAAAATATCTTCAAGCCATGCGTCATACTCTTTTGCAGCTTTTGAGTGACGCGGAAAAATGAATACTAATTCACCACCCAAAATTCCACGCTCAGCAATATCGCACATAACATCACCATGTTTATCTAAAGCCTCAGTGAGCAATTGAATCTCGGTAGGAGAACTGTGCAAAGCATAAAAACTGGTTAAAGCATTATAGCAATAAGGTTTATTGAGAACCTGAACCAGCAAAAACGGATTATCGGAAATAGCCAAGTCCAGCAGTTTCAGGATGGCGACGTAAAAAATCACTAATATATATAGAATGACTCAATTGTTTGAGCAAATTGATTTGATAATAAAAATCCTTTGGATGCTCTTGTTTAAGAGTAGCAAACCATGCACTATTAACAGCAACTACAGGAATAGCAGCATTTTTACGCCAACCAGCTTTGAGGAGTTCATTTAAAACATAATTATCAACAGCCGAAATAGGCTGCTGGCTTGCTGCCAAAGTTGGAATTGGATTCAAAAGGCAAAATAATAAACTCAATTGACAAATACCAAGTGATAATACAGTGACAAGCTTTTTCTGTGACATAGTAATGTCCTTAATATAGAGCAATAGTTTTCGACAATTTTTAAAAATTAAGTTAAAATTTTAACTGATTGAAACTTAATTAGTTTATAATTTTGAATACAGAATAAAAACATATATAACAAGGATTTATAAAAAATGTACGAACTATTATATATATAGGAATGTAAGAGATATTCTAATAGAAGTGATTACATATTATTATAAAATAAAATTATATGTTGCTGAACTAAATTTATAATGAAGTCCAGCATAATTAAGGAAAAACCTATCTATCATACTACAACTCCTTAACCGCCGAAATTCCCCAGCCATTTTCTATCCATCACCACATGCGCGTGTTATCCGCATAGAATAAATCATTTTCTATGCCTGAGAAGCCAGTTCAGCGTCCACGTTTTATTTATAACATGGTGCTTATTAGTTTTCGCCTTGGTGTGGTATTATTTTGCTAATTATTTTAATCGATAAAAATCTTAGGTTTAATCAAATTCTAACAACTACTTTTGAACTCACCGAACCATAAGGTATTATGCTAGAAATAACAGAAATTATTGAACGTTCTGTTCAAGGAGCCACTAAACCATTTATATGCAAGGCTTTAAATGAAAAATTGTATTATATTAAAGGGCGTATAGAACTAAAATCTGAACTGATTCAGAAAATACCTATTGAACTTTTATCTTGATGAAACATTACAAAATCTCACCTCTGATGCTAATGGCAATATTTGGAGGAAATTATGATGAATAAAATCACCTGTAATTATAGCATTATCAGGTTTTTGCCTCACCCTGAAATTGGTGAATTTGCCAATATAGGAATTGTGTTATATATACCCGCTTATCAAGGTTTAGTTTATAAATTGCTAAATCCAACGCAAAGTGAAAGGGTTACTCATTTTTTTAAACAGATTAATAAAAGTCTGTTTCATGATACGCTACAAATCATTCAGGATGAACTAGAACGTATCCAAAAATTGTTGGCTCAAACCACGCATATTGAAGTCAATCTTTATAATGAATTAATTCGCCCTCGTCAGGATATTATTCGTTATAGTGATAATCGGGTTTTATTAACTAACGATCCTGATAAGGAACTAACTGAGTTATTTGACTATTATGTGCATCATCAATTTACTCAGCAGAATAAATATGAAAATCAGATGATTAAACGAGTACGCTCTTTGTTGCAACAACATAAATTGGCTGATCAGTTTAAAGCTGATTATGTTGGTGAGAAAAATAAATATTCGCTGTATTTCCCGTTTGTTAGCAGAAATAGCCAGAAGACAATCATCAAGCCAATTCACTTTATGCAGCGTGGTTCTAAGAAACTAATTGATCATGGTTTAGTTTGGTTAGGTAAAATAACTCAATTGAAACGCTATGGTTATATTCAACCAGAAAATACGCTATTTGCTTATCAAGCCCCAGATACTCAAAACAGTGAATTAGTTGAAGCTTTTGAGGAGATTCGTACTCAATTTGAAGACACTGGTATTGTGATGGCAGATATAAAACAACCTCAGCAAATTACGGATTTTGCTATCAAAAGGGTGCCTCAATTAATTTTGAGTTAGTTATTCTGACTTTTGGTGGTTTTGGCGTTTTAAAGTAATAGCTTGTGCAAGGTAAGCTTGCACTCCTAAGTCCAGTTGGAGTGCAAGCTTACCTTGCACGAGCAAAACACCTTAATTAGTAGGCATAATCATTGATTTCATTAATGATACCTTCTTGAAAGGAGAAACGAACTCCAATACTTTTATCCCAAGTTCGGCAAAATTCGAGAAAGCCGAAATAGTTGAATCCCAACCTGCTGGCAATTGTCTGCTGCTTGGCTTCAATTCCCGTTCAATTTCTTTCGATATCGACAATAAATATTTATTATTCCTTGTTTGTTCTTTTTGTTCTTTTTGTATTTGTTCCAATGTCTTTACTAAGACTTTGTTAGATTGCCTAACATCCTTTGCGATGTCTATTAACATCTCTTCTATCTTTTTCAATTGAACTTTTAGGTCTTGATTTAACTGTAATGCAAATCTTGTTTGTGTGTCTTTGAATCGTTCCCCGTTCATTAACAGTTCATATACAACCATAAATTTTCCATATTGGTGTTTATCCCTAGCTTCAATAGCATCAGCATAGTAAAATCTTGCAATTTGATCCAACAAATAACTTTTCTGTAGCTTACTAAGACTTCTTCCAATGTTTTCTTCTTCATCATTGATACTTTTTTTCCATTCCAAAGCTATCTGTTCATCAAGAAGTTTAATAGCTAAATGTTTCGCTTGGTTTATTCTTGACTTTGAGGATGAATAAAAAAACGTATCAATATAAGAAATATACCCTTCAATCGAATTGTTACTCTTTGCGATTTCAAATAGTATTTCTTCCAATCTATCAGCCGCCCTCTTGTTCACTGCTTCTTTTGGGAATGTTTTAATAAAATACATGTACCCTTCAATTAAATCAGCTTGTTTAACTAAATCGTAAATGGCATTTATCGCTTTCTCTCGATCTGTGTTGTCGATAAAATCGTTATTTAGAAACGCCACAAATTGATTAATCGCACCGCTTGACTTAACAAGTGAGTAGTAATCATTTAATATCGTTCTCCTTACTGGAGCACTGATTGATTTCCTGGCGGCTATCTCTTTATAGATTTTTAATCTCTTAATTCGTTTAAGCAAATATATCAGTTTTGCAGCAGCTTTTTCTTCTACCCCTTTTGATACATGCCCTTCGCTCATGAGTTGTATAAGAACATCAAGATCATTTTCCTTAGCTAAACCTATCAAGTTTGTTGCAACTTTATCTTTTTCCGTCTGTGAGATGTATTCTTTGCTCACTACTTGTATAAGAACATCAATATCATTTTCCCTTTCCAACATCGCATAATAATCTTTGCTTATTAGCTTAAACTTAGAACTGCATTCACTCTCTTGTTGGCTGAGGAGTTTGCGAACTCTTGCTTTGAGCTTGTCTCGTTCTTGTTCGATGGAGGCTAGTTTATCTCTGAAGTAGGCTAGTTCTTGTCTTAGTTTTTGCGTTTCACAGCCTGAGACGAAAAACATAATGACAACCAATACGCTAACCATGCTAGAAATTTTCATTATTCTTTTCATTATTACTCCTTTTTGAAATAAATAGACTTGTCCGTAAATAAGCACTTTGCTCATCCTTGGAGTTCAAGGTTACCTTGAACTCCAAACTAAGCCCTAGGCTTATTTACGAAATAAATTTAATTTATTTAATTATAGATGTCAAGATTGATTTTGGTGTTACTTCAAATCCTGAATAAACATAAAGGAAGTTATCTTATGAATGCAGAAGCAAAAATTAATATTAGAACAACTCCTGTTGATAAAAAATGTCATAAACGTGCTGATTTTAATTGTGGTGAACTATGAATTTTATGATATTTTAAAAAAAGGGCAACCACAAGGGATTGCCCCTACATTAAATAATGGTATTGTAGGGGCAATCCCTTGTGGTTGCCCAGTTTTCCCAGACAGATAATTTGTATAATAGCTTGTGCAAGGTAAGCTTGCACTCCAACTGGACTTAGGAGTGCAAGCTTACCTTGCACGTTTACAACTCCTTAACCGCCGACAACAGTTCCCCTGCCATTTTCTGGCCATCACCATACAACATATGCGTATTATCCGCATAGAATAAATCATTTTCTATGCCTGAGAAGCCAGTTCCACGTCCACGTTTTATGACTATAACATTTTTAGCTTTGTCTGCATTTAAAATCGGCATTCCATAAATTGGGCTATCTGCTTTTTTCCGAGCTGCTGGGTTTACGACATCATTTGCTCCTATTACTATAGCTACATCCGTTTGTTCAAATTCTTCATTGATTTCGTCCAAATCGGAAATCAGATCATAAGGCACGCCTGCTTCTGCTAGGAGTACATTCATGTGTCCGGGCATACGCCCTGCTACTGGATGGATAGCGAATTTTACTCTTACGCCTCTATCAATTAATGCCTTAGTTAATTCCCAAACTTTGTGTTGAGCTTGTGCTACTGCCATGCCATAACCCGGAATTATAACCACTTGTTCAGCATAAGCTATCATAATGGCAGCATCAGTGGCATCAATTGGTTTTAAACTACCTTGTACTGAATCCCCTGTCGCTTCTTCTCCACCTTTGGCTCCGAATCCACTAAATAGGACATTGCTTACAGGGCGATTCATCGCTTTAGCCATTAGTTGCGTTAATAATGTACCTGCTGAGCCAACTACTGTTCCTGCAATAATCATTGCCGGATTGCTTAGTACAAAACCTTCAAATGCTACGGCTAATCCAGTTAGAGCATTATAAAGGGATATTACTACTGGCATGTCAGCTCCGCCAATCGGTAATGTCATCAAAATCCCAAATAATAAGGCAATTCCAAAAAATACCATTATCAATGTTATTGATGCTGATGAGCCTTGATAAATTACATAAGCACCTAATCCCAGTGTAATGATAAATAATAACAAGTTCAAAATTTGCTGCCCTGAAAAAATTACAGATCGTTTCATTAAGCCCTGTAATTTCGCAAAAGCTATAATTGAACCTGAAAAACTAATGCTTCCAATTACCGCTCCTAGAACTGCTAAACTTTGTACTGTGAGGCTTTGGGAACTGCCTTTAATTAATTCTACTGCTGCAATGCTGGCTGCTGCTCCGCCACCCATGCCATTATAAAGAGCAATCATTTGCGGCATGTCTGTCATTGCTACTCGTAGAGCTAACCACCATGCGGGTAATGCTCCGATCATAATAGCTATAATTATTAAGCCAATATTACCTAAATGCGGTGTTATAAAAGTAACAAGTGTGGCAAGTACCATGCCTACACCTGCCCAAACAATTCCACCTCGCGCAGTTACTGGGGAACTCATTTTCTTGAGTCCCAGAATAAATAAAACTGCTGCTAGGAAATAAACACTTTCAATTAAGAGGAGTTGCCAATTCACTTCGCCCCTCCTTTCTTGTCACTTTTGAACATTTCTAACATGCGCTCGGTTACAAAATAACCGCCAACAGCATTACCAGTTGCTAAGACAACTCCAATAAATCCAATGACTTTTTCTAAATCGGTATCAGCATGTCCCAATGCTACCATTGCTCCGACTAAGACAATGCCATGCACAAAATTAGAACCTGACATTAAGGGAGTGTGCAAAATCACTGGTACACGAGAAATAACTTCATAGCCAGTAAATGCGGCTAACATAAATATATAAAGTGCAATAAAACCTGTAATCGTCATCATGATTTTGCTCCTTCTACCTTTTCGCGTGTTGGCGCATGTTTGATTTCGCCATCATGAGTTAGCGTACTTCCTGCAATTACTTCATCTTCCCAATCTATGGCTAAAGTTCCATCTTCTTTATTAATCATCAAACTTAATAAATTAAATAAGTTTTTCGCATACATTTCACTGGCATGAATAGGTGTTTGGCTGGCGACATTTAAGGGACCATGAACTATAACACTTTGATGTTCAATGGTTTTACCTGCTTGAGTTAGTTCACAATTCCCGCCACCTTCTGAAGCTAAATCAACAATTACTGATCCCGGAGCCATTTCCTCAACCATTTCTTTTGTAATGATTTTTGGCGATGGACGACCCGGAATTGCCGCAGTTGTAATCACTACATTGGCTGCGGCGACATGTTTCGCTAAAATAGCTTGCTGTTGCTGTTTTTCTTCCTCAGTCAGTTCGCGGGCATATCCGCCTTCACCTTCGGCTTTTACTTGTATATCAACAAACTTAGCTCCTAAAGATTCTACTTGTTCCTTAGTCGCTGAACGGACATCATAGCCTTCTACCATTGCACCTAAACGCCGAGCGGTTGCAATCGCTTGTAATCCAGCTACACCTGCACCTATGACTAATACTTTAGCTGGACGAATTGTACCCGCTGCTGTTGTCAACATGGGAAAAAATACGCTGGCTAAATCTGCCGCCATTATGGCTGCTTTATAACCCGCAACTGCGGCTTGTGAGGATAAAGCATCCATAGATTGGGCGCGAGAAATACGTGGCACGAATTCCATTGCTAAACTGGTGATTTTTTTATCACGCAATTTAGCCACCCGCTCTGGATAACGATGAGCTGACATAAAGCCAATAACCACTGTACCAGCCTTCATTTGTTCAATTTCGGCATCAGTTGGGGCTTGTACTTTTAGCACTACATCAGCTTGTGCATAAACTTTATTAGCACTATCAACAATTTGAACCCCTTTATAGGCATCATCCAGAAAATGAGCCGATTTACCCATATCTGTTTCTATAACAACGCTAACGCCTAATTTTTCTAAACGTTTGGCAATATCGGGTACTAAAGCTATGCGCCGTTCATCTGGCGTTTGCTCTTTTGGTACCCCTACGCATATTGGCATATTGCTATTTCCTTTTTTTTGGTTAATAAAAAAAATCCATTATAGTTACTAATGTAGAAAGGGCAACCACAAGGGATTGCCCCTACAAACCTGTAGGGGCAATCGGTTGCCCTGCTATTTTGCATAAACCTAAAGGGCAACCACAAGGGATTGCCCCCCGTTAATGTAGAAAGGGCAACCACAAGGGATTGCCCCTACAAACCTGTAGGGGCAATCGGTTGCCCTGCCCTTTATAGATGATAAATTGCAAATTACCCCTTGCAATTTTTTTGATTATCATTGATAATATGCGTCCGCATTGCTCAGGAGAGGTGGCTGAGTGGTCGAAAGCGGCGGTCTTGAAAACCGTTGAAGGTTTATCCCTTCCGTGGGTTCGAATCCCACCCTCTCCGCCAATTTAATTTATTCCATATTCTGCAATATAGCTGCTTTAACTTCTTCTAATTCAGCCTTAACTTTTATCAATGGTGTTGTACTTTGCTTTATTGCTGTATCTGGGTCTTTTAATCCATGTCCAGTCAATGTGCATGTTACCGTACTACCTTCTGGAATTTTGCCACTTTTTATATCTTTTATCGCCCCAGCTACAGAAATCGCTGATGCTGGTTCACAAAAAATCCCCTCTTTCTCAGCTAATAATTTTTGCACGGCTAAAATTTCTTCATCACTAAATTCATCAAACCATCCACCTGATTCTTGTTGAGCATTAACCGCTTTATCCCAACTTTGCGGATTGCCGATACGAATAGCTGTTGCGATAGTTTCTGGATGTTCTACAGGATGCCCGCGCAAAAATGGGGCAGCTCCACTGGCTTGATAGCCACACATTTTGGGACGTTGATTGACAACGCCATTGTGTGCAAATTCACTATATCCCATCCAATATGCACTGATATTACCAGCATTGCCTACAGGTAAACAGTGATAATCTGGAGCTTTGCCCAGTGCCTCAATAATTTCAAAAGCAGCCGTTTTTTGCCCCTGTAAGCGATAAGGATTTATAGAGTTCACTATTGTAATCGGAGCGTGCGCTGCCACTTCTTTGACTAATCGCATCCCATCATCAAAATTGCCTTTAATTTGAATTACAACTGCTCCGTGCATCATCGCTTGTGCTAATTTGCCTTGCGCGATTTTGCCATCTGGAATCAACACAAAGGCAGTAATACCTGCTCTAGCACTATAGGCTGCGGCACTGGCTGAAGTGTTGCCAGTAGAGGCGCAAACTGTGGCTTTACTCCCAGCTTCGACAGCTTTAGTTATCGCCATTGTCATGCCACGATCTTTAAAAGAACCTGTAGGATTAAGTCCTTCATATTTAACATAAAGATTAATCTCTTTGTTTAACAGTTTGGGGATATTATGTAAGCGTATTAAAGGGGTATTGCCTTCATTTAGGCTAATAATGCGCGTATCCTCATGTACAGGGAGATAATCACGATATTTATCAATTAGTCCGATATAACGGCGAATTATGGGCATGGAAAAATCCTCTAAAATCAAAATTTTGACAAACTAAAATCGATAATGATATTATTATAAATAGAAAATCCATATTAACCTAATATTAATAAGGCATTTTTTTATAAATTAAATTTTTTTATTATATCAAAAAAATTATACAATGTTTCACATATCATTAATTGTGTCCACCACATTGATGAGTTTTTGATGATTATAAAGTAAAACTGAACAAGCAAAATGGATGATTTATTAAATATATTAAATAGCCTAACTCATGTAACAGAATTTCAAAAAATCTGCATAGGCTTAGCCTCTCCAGAGAAAATTCGTTCATGGTCTTATGGGGAAATCAAAACTTCAGAAACAATCAATTATCGTACATTTAAGCCCGAACATGATGGGCTGTTTTGTGCAAAAACTTTTGGTACAGTCACAGATTATGAGTGTTTGTGTGGTAAATATAAACTCTTTAAACATCAAGGAGTTGTTTGTGAAAAGTGTGGCGTAGAAGTCACAAGGGCTTCAGTGCGTCGGGAACGTATGGGGCATATTGAACTGGC
>JALWSU010000305.1 GCA_026993485.1 Thiotrichaceae bacterium
AGTTTCATCAACACTTAAAACTTTTTGATAACAAGAAAAAGCATTACTACTACCACTTGTTAAACGATTCGCCCGCAAATGAATGGCACAAGTGCGTAATAAAGCCGAAACATCAGGTTTTGAACTTTGCACTTTCCCACATTGTCCAAAACAAAACGGTTTAGTTAAAGAAAACAATTCCCAAGGAACTTGTTGAACTGGTTCAGTTTTAGTTTCCTCCATTACATTCCGACGTACCTGCATAAATAAATCTACAATGCTGGTATTGGCTTTTTGACGTAAAGCCTCTAATAAATACTTGGTATAAACACTATTTCGTTCACCGGGTAAACCACCCCATGAAACTTTATTAGGGGCTGTAGCATAAGCAATCAATCCGCCTGTAGGAGCATTCATACTAGATAAACCCTGATTCAGCCCATCAAATCCCATAGATTTTCTCTGTTTAAATAAATCTTCGGGGATACTATTGCGGCAAGCATCAAGAATAATAATATTAACGCCATTACGATTATAAGCTTCCATATGACGCAAAACATAATCAGCTTTAAAAGCTTTATAATCAATATCAATCTGAGTGTAAATATCAGCTTTTAAGGGAATTAAATAATTGACATTATTATATTGAAAACCATGCCCAGAAAAGAAAAACAAACCAACACTACCACGTTGCCTTAAACGCCGACTAAACTCACGCACAGCATTTTCCATAGCTCTTTTATCAACGTTGGTTTTTAAAATCACCTCAAAGCCTAAATTCCTAAGCTCAGCAGCCATATCAATCGCATCATTGACAGAATTATTTAATCTGCCTAATTTTAAAATACTGTAATTCTTATCATAAGCACCATTACCAATGACTAAGGCAATTTTTGCCGCATAAGTGGGTGGTAAAATAAATATTAGGAAAATCAATAACAAATATCGTCGCATATCAAATATCTCCTTTAAAAAAAACTTAAAATCAAAGTAATTTTCTCGTTCCCACGCTCCAGCGCACTCCTTATATACATAAGTTTTTAACTAATTGATTTCATTGCGTTTAATTCTGAAACGCCTCAAAGGGCAACCACAAGGGATTGCCCCTACATCGTTGTTTGTAGGGGCAATCCCTTGTGGTTGCCCTTATGTATAAGAGAACGCATACATCGACACTCCAGCGTTGCGGTTTGTGGAGCAAAGCTTAAGCTTTCCTTATTCCACTCGTACAAATTCCACCCGACGATTTTTCTCATTTTCAGTATCATTAGGATAAAGCGGTTGACTTTCACCATGAGCAACAATTGTTAAGCGATTTGCTTGAATACCACAAGTCAATACTAAAAAATCCTTAACCGCTTGAGCGCGGCGTTTTGATAAATCTAAATTATAAGCTTCAGTTCCAATACTATCAGTATGCCCATTAATTTGAATTTTGGCATTTGACAAAACTGCTCCCTGTAAAGCCAGAGCAAACTCACGCAATAAAGCATAAGATTCAGGCTTAATCGTCGCAGAATCAAAATCAAATTGGATTAAAGCCCCAACTTTAGGATTATCTTTAACAAGATTTTTAACCCCTTTGGGCTTATTATTACCAAAGCCCTTAGCTTGTCGTTGTGAACGACTAGACTTTACTTGCAAAGCTTGAACAAATTCCTCCTCAGTGGTGGGAAATTGCAGTGAACTATCTGCCCAAACTAAATTGAAACCACTGGTTAAGATAGCAATTAATACTAACTGTTTCATAATATTAACTTTTATTTATAGTCGGAGTTCAAGGTTAAATTTCAAGAAAACCTGCCAGGTTTTTAAAACCTATCAGGTTTAGTTTCGAGATAATTTCTATTGATGTTCAAAAGTCAAAATATTCACACAGCCATTACACAAATCATCCAGATGTCTTTGTAAAACCGAAAATTTCTGTCCCTGTTCTTGCCAAGCCGTCTTGCTACCTGCGACATCATCTTGAATCGCTTTAATTCCCTTAGATTTTCGCAAAGTGCGAATTAATTGAACTTGTGCTTGTTGGGTTTTAGCAATATCATTTAAAATAGATTGTTGTTCTAAAACAACATCTTTAGTTTTAGAGGCGACAAAATAAATGGTTTCCGTACCCGTTACATCATCCAGTTCAAAGGATTTGTATTCAGCAGGAATATAATAAGTTTTACCTGCCTTTACTGGATTAAAATTATTCAAAATCACTCCACCAAAACTTTTCATAGGAAAAAGTCGATACAGCTTATTCGCAGAATCTACTTGAAAAATATACACATAGCAATCTTCAACTGGTGTAAAGATGATTTTATAATAATCACCAGAGTGCAAAACACTACCATTATTTATGGGTTTGTAATTACCTTTACCGCCAGAGCGATAAACATAATTAATTTGAAAATCCAATGCTGCATTTTGGCTTAATCCTTTATCAACTTGGGAAAGCTGAAGTAATGTTTGTCTAACCTGTGCCAGTTCAGTTTCCAACTTATCAACTCTATCCTCAACCGCAGACAGGCGTTTAGCCATAGAATTAACCATGCTATTTAAACCAGCAATCATTTGTTGCACTGTCTCAAATTCATCCGTTAATTCTGGTTTTTTTTCATAGTCAAGCAATTGAACTTCTAACTCCGCAACACGCTTATCCAGTGCAGCAACTTCTTCAGGAGTAACATCATCCCGAAAAAAGTTTTGTACTACATCAATAGCGGTATCAATCGCTATTTCCTTAAAAACATTCCATGCGATAACTTGCCAAGTGGCTTCGGCGGTTTTCAATGTAAAAGTTAGTGAAATCAGTAGAGTACTGATGATTAGGTATTTCAATGACGATTTAATCATGTATTTTGCCTCTTCAAAGCTTAAATAACAAATAATTACAAATAGTTAAGTATAAGTGGTATATTGGAGTCCAACTCCGCCTCGCAGCTTGAGCAGCAAGGCTAAAAGCTAAACTAAAGGGGACTAAAACCAAGCTGTTAGTCGGCTTTAGCCGACTTTAACTATTAGCCTTGGGCTTGAGCCGCGAGGCGGAGGAGGTATTAATTGATAAAGGTGTTTTTTTTTAAAACATATAGTTACGAAAAACTATCTGAAGTCAAACAAAAAAACTTGATAGTCGAATATTCATACCTTGTCTCTACTATAAAAAACTTCGGAATGATTAACCAGTTTAATCTCATTCAATTCTTCTAACAAAATTAGTAACTTCTTCCAAACAGCTAAAGGCAAAACTACATCCGTTTTACTACCTGATGTATTTACCAAATAACGAGCCGAAGATATTAATTCATTAATAGGTTTTGTCTTGTCTTTACTTGCTTGCAAATGTTCTAGCGTTTCTTGGTACTGTTGTTCCAAATTTATCCAAAAATGGGCAGGTAACTGAAATACACTTTCCAATTTTAATGCTATTTCAGGAGTTATAGCTGCATTGCCCTTAATAATTTCATTCAGCCATTCTTGGCTAATACCTATCATTAGAGATAATTCTTCTTTAGTTATTGATTTTGCTTTTATTTCTTCAAGCAAAGTTTCTCCAGGTGGAATAGCATAATCTGGCAAAAATTGGTTTTCTTTAATCATGAGTGTCTTCTACTCCAATAATTTCAATAGCCGTTATTTGTGACCAATCAAATCCACCTTCTTCACGAACTGGTATAGGGTTATGATTTGGACAAAATAGCAAGCGATAAGGATGTTCTAAATCTACAGAAAAAGTCTCAGCACGATTACCTTTTAATTGGTGACAACGTGCAGGACCACTATATGGAGGTCCCTGTTCTTGCCAAACCGTCTTGCTACCTGCGACATCATCTTGAATCGCTTTAATTCCCTTAGATTTTCGCAAAGTGCGAATTAATTGAACTTGTACTTGTTGGGTTTTAGCAATATCATTTAAAATAGATTGTTGTTCTAAAACAACATCCTTCAAAATCAGAGAAATCACCAAAATCACAAAAATCACAGTTCAGACAACCAAATATCTGAACTGTGATTAATCTGATTAACTGATTAACTATGATAAAAAAACTCACTCTCAGAGAAATCACCAAAATCACAAAAATCACAGTTCAGACAACCAAATATCTGAACTGTGATTAATCTGATTAACTGATTAACCATGATAAAAAAACTCACTCAAAATCAAAGTAATCACAAAAATCACAAAAATCACAGTTCAGACAACCAAATATCTGAACTGTGATTAATCTGATTAACTGATTAACTATGATAAAAAAACTCACTCTCAGAGAAATCACAAAAATCACAAAAATCATAG
>JALWSU010000306.1 GCA_026993485.1 Thiotrichaceae bacterium
ACTCCAACATACTTTACAATTATTCTTATAATTCAAATATTGATTTTGTAACTAGATCAAATACAATTTGTCAAGCAAAAAAAACTTGATTATCGAGTTTAACAGTTTGTTTTTCTGAAAAAACCTAACAAACTTTTGCTGTTAGTGCGTAAGTCCTCTGAGTATTTCAGCTTTTTAGTATAACTGAACTCTCGCCCAAAAAAGCCCCAAAGCAGTTTTTATAGTTTAGTTGCTATCAAAAATAAAGATAGCTATATATCCAAAGGAAAGTCCTCAACTATCCTAATATAGCGTTACCCGATTTAGTTAAGTACAAACCTGCCAGGTTTTTAAAACCTGGCAGCGCTGTATTTTATACAAACGGGTAGTGCTATATACCCATCAACGTTAGTACAATAAATGTCAGACAACGAATAAAACCAAATCACTCAACCGCCTTGATTCGTTGTCCTACATTGGTTGTACTCTATCATCTATAGCGTTACCCGATTTAGTTAAGTACAAACCTGCCAGGTTTTTAAAACCTAGCAGCGCTGTATTTTATACAAACGGGTAGTGCTATAGCACTACCCGTTTGCAGAATGTACAATATTTAACTAGAAAATAAAAAAAATGGTTTTATAACAACTTAAAAAAAGCGGAGTAATCAAACCATGCCAAAACCTTATTCAATAGATTTACGTGACAAAATTGTTAACGCTTACCAAAATGGGGACGGTTCGATACGTAAGTTAGCAAAACGTTTTAAAGTTTCAGCGAATTTTATTTGGACACTACTCAAACAGGTTCGTCAAACTGGTAGTGTTGCTCCCAAACCTCATGGTGGTGGACGTAGCCCAGCAGTCAACTTACGTGGTCAAGAATTTTTAAAATCATTAATTAAACAACAACCTGATTTAACTTTAGAAGAAATTGCACCATCAGAAACCTTTTCCAAAGGTCAGCACTTCAACTATTGATCGTACTTTAAGAAAATTAAACTTGACGAGAAAAAAAAAGAGTTTGTTTGAACCGAAGAAGAATACACCAGAGAACCTGGAAAAGCAACAAAATTATCAAATCAATTTAGCCCCATTTGAGCCTAAAGAATTAGTATTTATTGATGAAACTGGTTGTATTAGAAATACGACTCGTAGTCAGGCACGTTCAGCTAAAGGACAAAGAGTGCCCCAATTCTTTGAATAAAGGTACGAGAATCAGTGTCATTGGTGCTTTGGGAGTTGATGGTATTCTAACGGCTTTATCTTATGACGGTACTTTAAATGCTAATTTATTTGAGTATTTCGTGGAACATTTTCTAGTTCCAGTATTAACTCCAAATCAAGTTGTTATTCTTGATAACGCTTCAAGCCTTCATAGTGAAGAGGCTATTGCCTTGATTGAAGCAACTGGGGCTGGTGTCGTTTTTCTACCCCCTTATTCACCAGAATTAAATCCAATTGAACTAATTTGGTCGAAATTGAAGAATTTTCTCAAGAAAACTATTATATCTACCACTGATGAACTTTATCAAGCTATCAGTACGGCTTTGGAAATGGTAACTCCAGATGAGGCACAAAATTGTATCAATCACTGCCTCTAAATTTTGTACTTCACGCAATCGGGTAGTGCTATACAGCCCTCTTCTAAATCAAAATCAATATAGGAAAGTTCTTTGGCATATTAAAAAAATAGTTTATAAATAAATAATTTAATATTATCTTTAGAGTACTCAATAATAATATCTACATCATGAGTAACGCAAGAATAGCCACATAAATCAACAACAAGCCCCCCAAATAAAATATATTTAACCTCATTACGACAGAGTTCGACTAACTATTATGCCTGCGAACGTTTTCATTTGAAGCTTGCCTTTTTCCTCTAAATTATTCTAACTTGAACTTGAATCTAAAAGCACGATCCAAGACTGATTCCTTGTTCTCCTTTCCAACGATTTTCTTGATACTAATATCATCTTTCATAAAATCATGATCCATAGATAACAGTTTTTATATCTGAATCAGGATTCACAGAATTTTAGGATTTACAGGATTAATAAAATCGGTTTTTGCCTTTATTTATCCTGATTCATACTCTTTAGCTACTTTAAAAAAAACACCTTACCCCGTCAACCGTGCATACAACAGCGGCAATTCCCTAGGCAATTCCGACGGATTACGGATAACCACATAACTCTTAGTTCCAAAAATATACGGCAAATAATCACTAGCCTTTTCATCAATCGTCACACAAAACGGTTGCAAGCCCAATTTACGCGCTTCATGTAACGCCATTCGAGTATCTTCTACACCATAACGCCCTTCGTAACGATCTAAATCATTCGGCTTACCATCTGTCAGCAATAACAACAGCGGTTGCGAAACCTGTTGTTGACTCAATAAAGTACTAGCATGACGGATAGCTGCACCCATACGAGTATAAAAACCCGGCTTAATCGCCTGAATACGTCCACGCACTAGGGCATCATATTGCTCTTCAAAAGTTTTAAGTGTATGAAATCTAACATGATTACGATTACGAGACGAAAATCCATACATAGCCAATTTATCGCCCGTAGCATTAAGGCACTCGGCAAATAAAAATAGACTATCTCGAATAATTTCAATAACCCGTGCCTGATTATTAACCCACGCATCCGTAGATAAAGACAAATCTGCTAACAATAAACAAGCCAAATCCCTACCGCCTCCCCGAAAATCCCGATATAATCCAGTTTCCGTACTTACACGCCCGGAGTGGCGTTCAGTAACATGTAGCAAATAAGCATCTAAATCTATTTCACTACCATCTTGTTGATTTTTATGCCAAATCCTTTTCGGGATTAATGCTTCAAATTGGCGGCGCAAACGCTGAGCAGTACGCCTTAAATTCGCTGGCAGTTCCACTGGTTCAGCCGTAGTAGCCAACATTGCTTGCAAACAACAATAATCTGGGCGCGATTGCTGCAATTTATAATCCCACTCAGGTAGCAAAATCCCTTCCCCTAATGGGGTATCATCATACTCTGGCGCTGGCAAATCGAGATCAAAACGCAAAGAAGTCTTTGCTGGCTTATTATCCCGTGCCACACTGACTATATCCATATCATCTAAGGCATTTTTCGCTGCTTCAATATCTTCCTCATCATCAGTACAACGATCTACTTTAGTATAATCTGCCCGCGTAAACATGCTCTCTAAGCGAAAAGCTAATAAACCTTTATTACCATCAGGCATTTTCGTGCGTTCCCCTCGGCGACGACGCTTATCATCCACAGTTTCGCTATTACTTGATTGCTTGGCATTTGTGGTGTCATCATCAGTGACGAAATTATTAGTATTTATAGGTGGCGTAGGATGCAGCCATAAAGGAACTGGTTGAACTGGGCGTTTCGTCGCTGGTAGTTTTGTAACACTACCTGGTTGGCGCAAAGCTTGTTGAATCGCCTTCTCAGCCGCCGCCTCATCAGTAGGTAAACGGCTCAAATTTGGACGCAATTTGAGTAAAGCTTCAACCAAACGCTGATAACGAGGTTTTAATCCAGGAAAGTTGAAGAGAGTGTTTTTGGTAAGTTCTTGATTTAGTTCAAACCAAGCTAAATTATGGTCAATTTTTCCCGCAGCTAGGGCAGCTAACCATAAATATAAATCACGATTTAGTTCCTTATTTGGAAACCAATCAATACGAGCAGGCAATCGCAAAATTTCTGCATCCCGCCAACAGAGTTCGACTTGTTGATTAGTCCCAGCAATACGCTGCAACCAAGTACGCCGCGCACCATGCGCCGCAGCCGTAGTAGCCTCTACTCGTAAACCGCTATCGCCACCTAGCGCACGAAATAATACCCCTACAGTTTTACTGATTTCGTTTAATTCTACAGCCGCCTGTGGATAATTAGTGGCAGCCGCACGGGTAATCAAGCGATGCCAAAGTTGACCAACTTGTTCTTCCATAAAAAGTCCATGATAAATAAAACGAAGTAAACGTAGCTAAGTAAGCGTAGCTGTGTACTGAACCAGAAATTATTTAACATTTTGGAATCCAAAGCTTTAGCTTCGCTCCAAACCTGACAGGTTTTTAAAACCTGGCAGGTTTGTACTTAACTAAATCGGGTAACGCTATAGTCTATGATTTAAATCATAGTTAATCATTTAATCACAAAAATCACAGTTCAGACAGTTCTCATTTAGTTCCCTTATCACCAGTTTCAGCTTTGACAACATCAGCTAATTGCTGGGCAACTGTATCAACTTGTTGCTTATCAAAACCTTCTACCATAACTCTAATAAGCGGTTCAGTTCCACTAGGGCGTAATAATACTCGTCCTTGATCAGCTAAAGTTGCTTCGGCTTCACTTACTGCTTTTTGTATGGATGGTAGATTGGTGACATCTATACCGGGTGTAATCGGTACGTTAATCATGCGCTGTGGGCATTTTTTCATGCCACTTTTTAATACATGTAAAGGTAAACCTGTTTGTCTACTAACTGTTAGTACTTGTAATGCTGTGATTATGCCATCACCTGTGGTGGTACGATCAAGGCAGATAATATGCCCAGAGGATTCTCCGCCTAATATGGCATTTTTTTCTTGCATTGCTTCTAAAACATAACGATCTCCTACTTTGGCGCGAGTTAATGAGATTCCTTTGGTTTCAAGTGCTTGTTCTAAGCCTAAGTTACTCATTAGTGTACCGACAACCTGTCCTTTTAGGCTTCCTTCATTGTGACGGGATTGGGCAATAATGAATAATAGTTCATCTCCATCAACAATTTCGCCTTGATTATCAACCATAATTACACGATCTCCATCGCCATCTAGGGCAATTCCAAGATCAGCATTTTGATAAGCAACAGCGTTTTGTAAGGCATCAAGATGAGTTGCACCATAACCAGAGTTTATATTTAAGCCATTCGGCTGTGCGCCAATGCTTTCAACTTCGGCTCCTAGTTCACGAAAAACTTCTGGTGCAATATGATAAGTTGCGCCGTGAGCGCAATCGACAACGATTTTTAATCCTTTTAAGTCCACTTCATATGGAATCGTACTTTTACAAAATTCAATATAACGACCGGGTGCATCATCAATGCGTTCCGCTCGACCCAATTTCTCTGGGCTGACTGTTTCCATTGGTTTTTCTATTTGGGCTTCAATTGCCATTTCTACTTCATCAGGGAATTTTTTGCCTTCGCTGGAGAAGAACTTAATTCCATTATCTGGGAATGGATTATGCGAGGCACTGATAACAATACCTGCTTGTGCGTGAAAAGTTCGAGTTAAATAGGCAATAGCAGGGGTGGGCATAGGTCCTAATAAGCCAACATTCATACCTGCTGCGGATAAACCTGCTTGTAGGGCGGATTCAAACATATAACCTGAAATACGGGTATCTTTACCGATTAAGACTTTATTTTTGCCAGAGTCATTTTGTAATACTCGTCCGATTGCCCAACCAAGTTTTAAAACAAAATCAGCAGTAATTGGCGGATTGCCAACTGTGCCGCGTATGCCATCAGTTCCAAAATATTTTCTTTGTGTCATAAAATTAAGGCCTGTTCTGGTTATTGATTTGATTTTTTATTGTTATAAGTACTGAACCACATATTGGAGTCCAAAGCTTTAGCTTTGGATTCCAATATATACTAAAATTCATGGTTCGGTACTTAATACTGCCTGAGTCATTGTTAAAGCATCTACTGTAGCTGCGACATCGTGAGTACGAATTATCTTTGCACCTTTGCTTATAGCTAAAACTGCTAAGGCTATGCCTCCATATAAACGCTGTGTCACGGGTCGATTTAATACTTTTCCTATTAACGATTTACGAGAAACGCCAACTAATACTGGATAGTCTAATGCTGTTAATACCTGCAATTGTTGCATTAAGAGTAAATTATGCGCTATTGTTTTACCAAAACCAAATCCTGGATCAATTATAATACGTTCCGAACTAATACCAGCTTTTAAACAGGCTTCTACCCGCGCTAATAAAAAGCTTTTGACTTCATTCACAACATCTTGATAATATGGATTTGTTTGCATAGTGCGCGGTTCTCCTTGCATGTGCATCAAACAAATGTCTACTTGTGTTGCAGCGGCGACAGTTTCTAAGCTACCATCTCCCTGTAAAGCCATGACATCATTAATCATATTAGCTCCTGCGGCAATAGCTTCACGCATGACAATACTTTTGCTGGTGTCAACAGAGATTTTAAGGGGAAGTTCGGCGCGGATTTTTTCAAGAATTGGAATAACTCTATCGAGTTCTTCTTGTAATGATACAGCTTTAGCACCAGGGCGGGTGGATTCTCCTCCAATATCAATAATCTTGGCTCCTTCTTTCGCCATTAAACGCGCTTGTTTTAAAGCCGTATCTACAGATATAAAATGACCCCCGTCAGAAAATGAATCAGGTGTCACATTGAGAATTGCCATTACTTGGGGAGGGAAAGGTTTGGAATGCATATTAATTATCTTTAAGCCTGAAAATCAGACCTCCAAGGAGAATAATACCTTAAAGGTCCTTATTTACTTAATTAAAAATCAACCTCCGAATGTTTTTAAACCTTGGAAGTTTTAGTCTGCATCATCAGGTTTATTCTTAGACGGCTTCTTGCTACTGCCACCGTTTTCGTCCCAATAAACCAGTTCGGATTCTAGTTGTTGTTCAACTTCCTGAGTCAGATCGTCTTCATCATCAGGTTTATTCTGAGGCTGCTTCTTGCGACCGCCACCGTTTTCGTCCCAATCTGTTGGCGGCTTTGGCGTTTTACCTTCCATGATGTCATCAATTTGATCACTTTCAATAGTTTCATACTTAATTAAAGATTCTGCCATCAAATGCAAAATATTCATTCTTTCTTTGAGTAAGCGTTCCGAACGGCTATAATTACGATCAATAATTGCACGAACTTCTTCGTCAATCATGTAAGCGGTTTCATCGGAAATATGTTTATGTCGAGTTACGGAGCGGCCCAAAAATACTTCACTATCTTCTTCCGCATAAGTGAGTGGACCTAAACGCTCTGATAAGCCCCATTTGGTTACCATATTACGCGCCAATTCGGTAGCTCGTTGAATATCATTACTTGCACCAGTTGTAATAGCCTCTTTTCCAAAGATCAATTCTTCGGCAATTCTACCACCAAATAGAGTAGAAATTTGACTTTCCAAAAGCTCTTTACTCATACTAAGGCGATCCTTTTCTGGCAAAAACATTGTTACACCTAAAGCACGTCCTCTTGGAATAATAGTAACTTTATATACTGGATCATGTGTAGGCACTAAACGCCCAACAATTGCATGTCCAGCTTCATGATAAGCAGTTAGCTTTTTCTCATCTTCAGTCATCACCATAGAGCGACGCTCGGCGCCCATCAAAATTTTATCTTTGGCTTTTTCAAAATCGCTCATTTCTACTAAACGCTTATTAGTCCGCGCTGCAAATAAAGCCGCTTCATTAACCAAGTTTGCTAAATCAGCTCCAGAAAATCCCGGAGTTCCGCGTGCAATTACGCCTGGTTTGACATCATCTGCAATTGGCACTTTTCGCATATGAACCTTAAGTATTTGCTCACGCCCACGAATATCAGGTAAAGGTACTACAACTTGACGATCAAAACGCCCAGGACGCAATAAAGCTGGATCTAAGACATCAGGACGGTTAGTTGCGGCAATCACAATCACCCCTTCACTACCTTCAAAGCCATCCATTTCCACTAATAATTGATTTAGCGTTTGCTCTCTCTCATCATGCCCTCCGCCTAAGCCAGCACCACGATGACGACCAACTGCATCAATTTCATCAATAAAAATAATACATGGCGCGTGCTTTTTGGCCTGATCAAACATATCACGCACTCGTGAAGCTCCAACACCAACAAACATTTCTACGAAATCCGAACCAGAAATAGTGAAAAATGGTACTTTAGCCTCGCCAGCAATAGCTTTTGCCAATAAGGTTTTACCCGTACCCGGTGAGCCAACCATTAATACCCCGCGTGGAATCTTACCCCCCAAGTTTTGAAACTTCGCTGGATCACTTAAAAATTCTACCAATTCACTAACTTCTTCCTTCGCTTCCTCGACACCTGCGACATCTTTAAAAGAAATTTTGATTTGATCCTCTTCCAGCATTCTGGCACGACTTCTGCCGAATGATAAGGCACCACCACGCCCTCCACCTTGTATTTGACGCATAAAAAAAATCAAGATTCCAAACAATAACAGCATGGGGAACCAAGAAATGAAGATTTGCACTAACAAAGATTGCTGTTCAGGTGGCTTTGAAATAATAGTGACGTTATATTTCAACAAATCCCCAATTAAACCATTATCGCCTGGATTGTAAGTCCTGAAGTGTTGACCATTTTTGGTGTAGTACTCAATATTACGTCCTTCAATAAGTACTTTTGCTACTTGCCCTTGGTGAATTTCAGTAATGAATTGAGAATAGTCTTTTAACTGGCTAGCCGAGTTTTTTGGTTCAAAATTATTGAAGACCATCATTAAGACTAGGGCAATAACAATCCATAACATTAAATTTTTTGCTATGTCATTCACAAACAATAAACCTCTTTAAATTAATTAAGAAAAAAGAAAAAATTAAACTGAGACAGTAAAAAAATCGTAACTTTACTCGTTCCCAAGCCTCACAGGGCAACCACAAGGGATTGCCCCTACAAACAAAAATTTACTGTAGGGGCAATCGATTGCCCTGTGAGGCTTGGAAACAAGGATGAAAAAATCAAACTGAAAAAGTCAAAAAATCTTAATAAGTAACACACAATTATACAATATAATCCTTAGCCAATACATAAACTTCAGATGAGCGTGAGCGTGAGGCTTTCGGTTTGCGGATCATTACTTTTTTAAAATGTGCTCTTAACTCCTTAACATAACTATCAAAACCTTCTCCTTGAAAGACTTTAGTTAAAAAATTTCCCTGAGCTACCAAGACCTCAAAAGCCAAATCTCTTGCTAATTCAGCTAATAACATCGCCCGCGCTTGGTCAACAGCTTTTACGCCACTCATATTGGGTGCCATGTCAGACATAACCAAATCAGCTTTATGATCTGGTAATTGGCTTAATAATTCATCCAATACTATTTGTTCCCGAAAATCACCCTGAATAAAAGTGACACCTGGCAAGGCTTCCATCTCCAAAATATCTAGGGCAAATAATCGAACTGGATAATGCTGAACTAGCCATTGTGACCAACCACCTGGGGCTGCTCCTAAATCAATAACTGTCATATTTGGGCGAAATAAACGATCACGCGCATCAATTTGTGCCAATTTATAAACAGCGCGTGATCGATAACCAGCAAGATTCGCCTGTTTAACGTAAACATCGGAACGGTGTTCTTTAAGCCAATTTTGTTTTTTACTCATAGTACTTAATCACTGATGTTACGCACTCTCATTCCCACGCTCCAGCGCACTCCACTACATAAGTAGGACTTACGCACTTATAGCAGACGTTTTTTAGGTTTGTTAAAAAAAACAAACTGTTAAAATTTGGAACTGACTTAGAGTCCAAACGAAGTAAGCGTAGCTAAAGCTTTAGCTTTGGATGGTCCAAAGCTAAAGCTTCTTCGCTTCACTCCAAAGAGAAAATAAAAAAAATGGTTTGTCAATGCGTAAGTCCTAATAAGTTTTTAAATAATTGATTTCATGGCGTTTAATAATTAAATAGGACTTACGTACTGACAGCAGAAGTTTGTGATTTTTTTAATAAAAACAAACTGTTAAAATTTGGAACTGACTTAGAGTCCAAACGAAGTAAGCGTAGCTAAAGCTTTAGCTTTGGACTCCAAGGAGAAAATAAAAAAATTAGTTTGTCAATGCGTAACTCCTATTAAACACTTCTTTGGGCAACCACAAGGGATTGCCCTTGTGTATAAGAGAGAGCGCTGGAGCGTGGGAACTAGAGTGCGTAACATCAGTTAATCAATGTTGCAAACCATCAGTTGTCTCAATTCAGTCAATAATTCACTACTTGTATAGGCTCCCTTTTGCAACACTTTATCCACATTATTATTCAGCCACATATGCTCTTCAGCAGTTAGGTCTTTAGCGGTTAAAACAACCATTGGTATAGATGCCCAAGTCTTATTTTGATGTAAACGCTTAATAAATTCAAACCCGTCCATTTCTAGCATTCTTAAATCTGACAAAATCAAGTTGGGTTGCAAATTTTCCAGAAGTTGCAAGGCCATTTTAGCATTCTCCGCTTCAATGATGTGCCAACCTGCCCCTTCAAGCACACGCGCTATTATTCCACGAGTTATGCGATCATCATCCACCAGCATGATGGAAAAAGAGGGCTTGTCTTTACAATATTTACATAAGACATTGAGTAATTCATTACGAGTAATTGGTTTAGTTAAATATTCGGCCGCACCTAATGAATAGCCCATTTCATGATCTTCTATCATTGTGAGCATAATAACTGGTATATGGGCTAAGTTAGAATCAGCTTTGAGTTTAGATAACACTTGCCAACCATCCATACCAGGCATAATGACATCTAAAATGATGACATCTGGGCGCAGTTGTTCTGCCTTTTTTAGGCCCTCAGTACCGTTACTGGCAAGTACAACTTGATAGCCAATCTTGCCCAAATAAAGTTCTATCAGCATACGTGTGTACTCATCATCGTCAATTACTAACACAACGCCACCAATACCTACATCTGCTGAGACTCGTGGAACCTTAGAAATATGCGGCTGTTTATCAGAACTGATAGTAACTGGCAAACGCAAAGTAAAATGACTACCCTTACCAAATTCACTTTTTACCTCAATCGTACCACCGAGCATTTGCGTGAATTTTTTACTAATTGCCATTCCCAAACCAATATTGCAGTGATTGCGAGGTATCGCATCTTCTTTGGTAAACACTTCAAATAATTGATTTTTTTCTTCATTGGTCATGCCAATACCATTGTCATCAATATAAAAGCTAACCCAATCACCATCTTTTTCTTTTTTACGCCTCACTTCTAAGCTAATAATACCTTGATCTGTAAATTTAGAAGCATTACTGAGTAAATTGAGCAAAATTTGCCTAACTTTACTCAAATCTGTGTACATATCACCTAAATCATCATCAAATAATAAACGCAGGGCATTAGCTTTGTTTTCCGCTAAGGGACTGATTGTGGATATGACATTTTGGAGCATAGTTCTTAAATCAAATTGCTCCAAATACAACTGCATTTTGCCAGCCTCTATTTTAGAAACATCAAGGATGGTATCAATTAGGCTTTGTAAATTTAGTGTAGCAGCGTGGATATTTTTAATATAATACAACAATTGTGCTTTTTCAGCACGGTGAATTTCTGCTTCAGACAATTCGGTATAACCAATAATTGTATCAATAGCCGCACGCAATTCTGGACTCATATTGACAAGAAATTGGTTTTTGGCACAATGTGCTTTTTCTGCCTGCTGTTTAGCCTGCTGTAATTCTATAGCTTGCCATTTTTCTTTAGTAATATTTTCAACATAGGCCCAGGCATAAGATTCTCCCTTGATTTCCATAATCAAAGCAGATAATCTCACTGGCACATGATAGCCATCTTTATGTCGATATTCCTTTTCGACTGGCCCATAACGCTCTCCTATTTTTAATGCTCGCAATGCTGCTTGTTCTGCTGCTAGATTTTCTTCTACAACAATATCATTCCAATAATTTAATCGCAGCGTCTCTGAAACTGTTCTACCCAATATTTGCGCGAAAGCTGGATTGAGTACCATTAATTGACCATCCAAATGCCATAATGCTAATCCTATCAAGGCTGTGTTTAACAAATTTAATTCATTACTACCTAATAGTGTTTGTGTATCGATTTTAGTTTTCATAACTATAATAATAATATGTGATTATATTCTTATATAAAAATATAATTGTTAATCATTTACACCAAGATTAAATAAACACAGCCACTATAATAACCGAATAACTTAATAATTGAATAACAGACAACAAAATGACTCCCTTAGACATTCTACGCAATACATTTGGCTATCAACACTTTCGTGGCGAGCAAGAAAACATTATCAATCACATCCTAGCTGGTGGCGATGCACTTGTACTTATGCCAACTGGTGGCGGAAAATCACTATGTTATCAAATACCAGCACTAATTCGTCCAGGTGTAGCTATAGTGATTTCACCCTTAATTTCTTTAATGCAAGATCAAGTAAGTGCTTTACAACAATTTGGCATCCGCGCAGCATTTCTCAACTCTAGTTTAACCCTAGATGAAGCCCGCCTAGTTTCAAGGCAATTACGCCAAGGTGAATTAGATTTACTTTATATAGCTCCTGAAAGATTGATGACAACCCGCTTTTTAGATTTTTTGGATACCGCGCAAATCGCCCTTTTTGCTATAGATGAAGCCCATTGCGTTTCACAATGGGGCCATGATTTTCGCACCGACTATGCACAACTTTCTATTTTACATCAACGTTTTCCCAGTATTCCACGCATCGCACTAACCGCTACTGCTGATGATCCAACACGGCGAGATATTATTACTCATTTAGGATTAGATAAGGCGAAAATCTTTATAGCTGGCTTTAATCGCCCAAATATTCGCTATCGCGTTGTGCAAAAAAAGAATGTTCGTCGTCAACTCTTAAACTTTCTCGAAGAAGAAGGCTATCATGGCGATGCTGGGATTATTTATTGTTTATCCAGAAAAAAAGTAGAAGAAACAGCAGATTGGCTAAAGAAACAAGGCTGGCCTGCCTTACCCTATCATGCTGGATTAGAAAGCGAAGTCCGTAAACAAAATCAAACCCGATTTTTACATGAAGAAGGCGTGATTATTGTTGCTACGATTGCTTTTGGCATGGGTATTGATAAACCCAATGTCCGCTTTGTCGCCCATTTAGATTTACCCAAAAGTTTAGAAGCCTATTATCAAGAAACTGGACGAGCTGGACGTGATGGACTACCCGCTAATGCTTGGATGGCTTATGGATTACAAGATGTTGTCTTATTACGACGTATGATGGAACAATCAGATGCAAATGAACAACACAAACGGATAGAACGCCATAAATTGGAATCTATGCTCGCTTATTGTGAACTCACCACTTGCCGCCGTCAGGCTTTATTAGAATATTTTAATGATCACTTGGATAAGCCTTGTGGCAATTGTGATACCTGTTTAGAACCAGTTGAAACTTGGGATGGCACTGAAGCCGCTCAAAAAGCTTTATCTTGTATTTATCGTACTGGGCAACGCTTTGGAGTTCATTATTTAATTGACGTACTCTTGGGAAAAGACAATCCGCGCATTAAAGCACTAAAACATGAACAGCTAAGTACCTTTGGTATTGGTCAAGAACTCAACGAAACTCAATGGCACTCAGTTTTTCGACAACTCATAGCTAGAGGATTTGCAACAGTTGATCTTGAAGGTTATGGCAGCTTACAATTGGCTGAAAAAGCCCGTCCCCTATTGCGTGGCGAACAACGTATATCTTTACGAAAAGATATTAAGCAAAAAGCCAAACTTAAGAATAAAAAATATAATCGCAGCTCACGCCAAACCTTTGTTGGCAACGATAAAATACTTTGGGAAAATTTGCGTAGCAAACGCCTAGAATTAGCTAATTCTCAAAATGTACCGCCTTATGTGATTTTTCATGACAGCACCTTAGATGAAATGGTGCAACAACGGCCCCAGACTTTAGAACAATTTGCTAAATTATCAGGAGTTGGTAGCAGTAAATTAGAACGCTATGGCCAAATTTTTCTTGAGGTACTAGATGCCCATAGCTTAGAATATGGCAATGAGACAGTAATAAAAACCACAACACCTGACTTCGACAATATCCTCTCAAATACTGCTCAAACTACTCTTGAGGCTTTTAATCAGGGATTAAGCCCAGAGCAAATAGCCGAACAACGCCAACTAAAACTTTCAACCATTTATGATCACCTTTCTCAAGCTATTGAAACTGGAAAACTCGAACTAAGCCAAGTCATTCAATTAAGCGAAACCGAAATACATGAAATTGAGGACAAATTATTAGAACGACCGATTGAAGAACAACATATATTAAAACCAATTTTTGAGGCTTTTGAAGGTCATTATGATTATGGTATTTTAAAATGTGTAAGAGCACATCTTTGGCGGTAAAAATTTTTAAACCTCTGAGGTTTTTACAAGAGGCTTATTCGTTCCCAAACTCTAAAGGGCAACCACAAGGGATTGCCCCTACATCATTGTTTGTAGGGGCAATCCCTTGTGGTTGCCCTTTGGAGCTTGGGAACGAGGAAAATCCTGATCTAATTATTTCTCATCAAACAAATAATACTGTTCATTCAAATAAGTAGCCACATCCTCAATTTCCTTGGGCCACCATTGCTTATTCAAGTTAGTAGCACAGCGTTGGACATGAGTTCTCAAACTCTCATAACTTTTAATTCTACGATTCTTACGAGTATAAAGCTCATCACCATGACAGGATGTACATTCTTCATCATGCAATTGTTCACCCCGCTCAAATGCTGTCATTTGATCTGGCTTTTCCACATCCACAGCTGCTGAAACTACTCCAACTGTCATTAATAATAAACCACCAACAATGTAAGATTTGATTTTCATAATTTTGAACTCCAATTGATTATGATGTCACAGTATCAAGTTTATCAGATAAATGAGCAATTCGCACTGGTGCTGGTGGGTGCGAATCATAAAAAGCTGAATATAAAGGATCAGGTGTCAAAGTATTCGCATTTTCCTTATAGAGTTTAACCAATGCCTGTATCAAGTTTAAAGGATTAGTCTGTTCAGCCGCAAAATCATCAGCCTCAAATTCATGCTTACGCGAAAACCACGCTATGATTGGATTTAAAAAGAAAGTAAAGACTGGTAAAACCAGTATAAACAACAATAAAGCTATGTAATTAGATGGTTGACTAACTCCTAAGCCGCTATAAAACCAATCTTGCTGCATTAGCCAACCTAGCAGTGCCAAACCAGCCAAACTCATCGCAGCCATTGAAAACATACGTTTTTGGATATGTTTGCGTTTAAAATGACCTAATTCATGCGCCAAAACTGCAATCACCTCATCAGTATTTAACCCTTCTAGCAAAGTGTCATAAAACACAATTCGTTTATTATTGCCAAATCCAGTAAAATACGCATTACCATGCCCAGAACGTTTTGAACCATCCATCACAAAAATACCTTTACTTGCAAAACCATTGCGTTGCAATAAATCTTCAATCGCTTGTTTTAGTTCCTCATTTTCAATTGGCTGAAATTTATTAAATAAAGGCGCAATAAAAGTTGGATAAGCCCACATCATCAACAAACTAAAACCAAACCACACTACCCACACATACAGCCACCAAAATTCTCCCGCATTATTCATCAACCATAATACTAATGCGATAAAGGGAACACCAATAATTAATCCCAATAACAAAGATTTAACTAAATCGGTGACAAATAAACTTGGTGTAGTACGATTAAAACCGAATTGTGCTTCGATGCGAAAAGTGCTATAAATGTCACTAGGTAAATCTATCAGAGTAGTCAACAAACCAAAACTAACAAATACAGCTACACCTGTCCATAATTCTGACCATTTCAAACTACGCCATACTTGATCAAGGATTTCAAGCCCTCCACCAAGTGTCCATAAGAAGATTATAATTGCATCAATTATCAGCATTTTTTGGCTAAAGCTGGTTTTTGTCAGAGTATAAGCCGCCGCTTTTTGATGTTCTTCTAAGGATAATTTTTCAGCAAAAGCACTTGGTACGGCATTTTGATGCTGACGTACATGATTTTTCTGGCGAATAGCGAACCAAAATTGTACTAAGGTACCCAAAATTAAAAAGAATAAAAAAATCAAGCTCAATTCATTTATCATAATTTTTTAGATTTATTTACTGATGTTACGCACTCTCGTTCCCACGCTCCAGCGCAGGGCAACCACAAGGGATTGCCCCTACACAAGG
>JALWSU010000307.1 GCA_026993485.1 Thiotrichaceae bacterium
CCTACAAACAATGATGTAGGGGCAATCCCTTGTGGTTGCCCTGGAACGATAACAAAAATTGGATTTGATGAAGCTTACGTTGAAGCTCAAACGAAGTAAGCGTAGCTAAACCTCCGAGGTTTTGGAAACCTCGGAGGTTTATGGCCAAAATCTTTAGGAAAAATTAAAAAAACACAAAAACAAGCGGAAAGGGAATTACACGGAAAGTCCCCTCTTGAGAGGGGAGTATGGGAAGTATTAATTTTTTGGAGTTACCTAAATATACAAACAAATATCAGCATCACCAGCAAACTCAAAAAAGCTTGCTGCGCCAGCATATTCTACTTCATCAATTAAGTCCTTAGTGTCAAAATCAAACAAATCCACCGTCATTTGACATGCTACCATTCTAACATCGGCTTCTATACATAATTCGCGCAGTTCTTCGACACTAGCAACACCTTTGGACTTCATCTTCTTTTTCATCATGCTAGACATCATTGCCTGCATACCTGGCAAAGTTTGCAACATCACCGGAACTGGCATTGGCATTGGCATTGCTGGATTACCCAGTGATGTAACTTGCAAATTCAGCTTTTTCTTTAGCAGGGCTAAGCCATAGAAAGTGAAGAAAATTTCAGTTTCATAACCCAAAGCTGCGGCAGTTGAAGCAAGAATAAAAGGAGGATATGCCCAATCAAGGCTGCCCTTTGTGGCAATAATAGCCAGTTTTTTTTCATCAGACATTATAATGTCTCCTTAACTTAAACTTACTTTTTCTTTATAAAGAAAATATACTTGCCGCCTTCTTCTGAGGCTTCTATTAATTCGTTACCAGTTTGGTTAGCAAAGGCATCAAAATCTTTCACTGAGCCTGGATCAGTTGCAATAATACGCAAAACTTGACCGCTTTCCATCCCTTTAAGGGTTTTTTTAGCCCGCAAAATCGGTAAAGGGCAATTTAAACCACTAGCATCTAACTCTTGATTAAAATCAGGCATGTTTATATTTATCCTTAGTTATGATAAGAAAAAAGGATACTAAATGACTTTAGTAATCCGCTATACTTTTATATACTAATCTTGCCTTATAAGCAAGTTTTCAAGGGTACTCTATTTCTAGAGAACTAACAACTAGCCTATTATTATAGCTTTTATCATCATGGATTTTCTACCTATTTTTTTAAATATCCGCAAACAAACCTGTTTAGTAGTTGGCGGTGGCACAACAGCCAGCCGTAAAGTTGAACTATTATTACGAGCTAATGCCAAAGTCACAGTTGTTGCACCGCAATTAAACCCAAAATTGAAACAATGGTTTGATTCTAAACGTATTATTCACATTGCCGCAAAATTTTCGCCAAGCCATTTACAAAACAATCAATTAGTAATTGCGGCAACTAATGATAAAACAGTTAATGAGCAAATCTCCAAACTAGCACAAGCGCAAAGAATACCCGTAAATGTAGTCGATCAACCGCAGCTATGTAGCTTTATAATGCCCTCAATAATTGATCGTTCACCAGTACAAATAGCCGTTTCTACTGGAGGCGCATCACCAGTATTAGCACGCCTATTACGCGCTCGCTTAGAAACTATGGTACCAGCAGCCTACGGAAAATTTGCTGAATTTATAGCCAGCTTTAGGGATAAAGTTAAACAGCGTTTTACCTTTGATGAGCGTCGCCATTTTTGGGAATCGGTATTACAAGGACCGATTGCTGAAAAATTTTTAGCAGGACATACGCAAGCCGCTAAGCAAGATTTAGAAAAATTGCTTAAAAATCCAGAGCAAAAATCGGGAGAAGTCTACCTAGTAGGCGGCGGTCCAGGCGATCCAGATTTATTAACCTTTCGCGCCTTGCGCCTAATGCAACAAGCTGATGTTGTACTACATGACCGACTAGTCTCACCTGGCGTATTAGATTTAGTCCGACGCGAAGCCGAACAGATTTATGTAGGCAAAGAACCAACAAATCACCCAGTCCCACAAGAGGATATCAACGCCTTACTAATCCGCTTAGCCAAACAAGGAAAACGAGTTTTGCGCCTCAAAGGAGGAGATCCCTTTTTATTTGGTAGAGGAGGCGAAGAAATTGAAAGATTAATGCAAGAAGGCATACCATTTCAAGTTGTACCAGGGATTACAGCAGCCATTGGCACCAGTGCCTATGCAGGTATTCCACTAACACACCGCGATTATGCCCAATCCTGTATCTTTGTAACTGGACACCTAAAAGATGACAGCATGGACTTAAACTGGAAAGCCTTAGCACACCCGCATCAAACTGTTGTGATTTATATGGGATTACGAGGCTTACCAATTATTTCTGCTGAATTGATCAAACATGGCTTATCACCAGAAACCCCAGCAGCATTAGTACAAAAAGCGACAACCTCCGAACAACGCGTCTTAGTGGGGACATTAGAAAGCTTACCCACAATTGTTGATGAGGCAGATATTAAGCTATCTAGTATTATTATTATTGGAGAAGTTGTGAAACTGCATGAAAAATTAGCTTGGTTTACGCCCTAACTATACTCTGCACCTTCACAATTTGAACAATTTATTTTGGAAATAGAATACAAAGTTACCTGAAAATCAGACCTCCGAGGTTTTCAAAACCTCGGAGGTCTTTGAAATTCCAACGGCAAAAAACCTGACAGGTTTTTAAAACCTGTCAGGTTTGGCTTAACTTAATGGCAGTAAAGGTAACCTTGCACTCCAAGCTCGACAAATCTATATTTATACTCCACACCTTCACAATTTGAACTTTCGTTGTTTCGGGAATGGAGCGTAGCGGATTTCCCGAAACAACAAAAAAGTTAAGTTTGTGAAGGTGTGGAGTATAGCTAAATTTGTGAAGGTGTTAAGTATAGCACTTTGACTATTTATATTGCATCTCATTTATACTTAGAGTCGATACTCCACACGTTCACAAACTGAACCGGTTTTTGGTTGGTTATTTCGGGCAACGAAGTAAACAGAGCTAAATACGCTGCGCTCCATTCCCGAAATAACCAAACCAAACAGGTTAAGTTTGTGAACGTGTGGAATATAATAGACTTGTCCGGAAATAAAGATTTTGCTTATCCTTGGAGTTCAAGGTTACCTTGAACTCCAAACTCAGTCCCAGGCTTATTTACGGACAAGTCTAATTTATCCAGACTTATTTCTAAAAATTTGACCTCTACTTACAAAGAGTGCATAATTTCGGTCTCTCACCGAGAAATAAATGAAAATAACAAAGTTGTGGTTTTTGATCATAGCCTTGAGTTTTATGACATCTTGTGCAGTGACTCAGGAACCGATAAAAAATGTCAGCAATGCACTGACTCAATCAGAAGAACCCCCAGAGGATAAGAGTTCCACACCTTCTGAAAGTACTCCTTCTAAATCGCAACAAGTAGCTCAACAAAAGCCTGTAAATAAATTTGGCTGCTATTACTAAAAAGGCAAAACAGGGCGATGTGGAGGCACAACTAAATTTAGGTGTTATGTACTACAATGGCGATGGAGTGACTCAAAACTATCAAGAAGAAGTGGTTTACAAAAGCGGCTGAGCAGGGAAATGCTCCAGCGCAATCCAACTTAGGTGTTATGTACGGAAAAGGCTATGGGGTAGCTATATAGCACTACCCGTTTGTATAAAATACAGCGTACCAACCTGCCAGGTTTTAAAAACCTGGCAGGTTTGTACTTAACTAAATCGGGTAACGCTATAGCATCTAGGTTAATTTCCAAGTCGCCAAAATTCAGACCTCCGAGGTTTTCAAAACCTCAGGTCTTATAGCACTACCCGTTTGTATAAAATACAGCGCCTGCCAGGTTTTAAAAACCTGGCAGGTTTGTACTTAACTAAATCGGGTAACGCTATAAGAACTATGATGAAGCCGTAAAGTGGTATCGAAAGGCGGCTGAGCAGGGAAATGCTCCAGCGCAATCCAACTTAGGTGTTATGTACGGAAAAGGCTATGGGGTAGCTATATAGCACTACCCGTAAAATACAGCGATTAAACCTGCCAGGTTTTAAAAACCTGGCAGGTTTGTACTTAACTAAATCGGGTAACGCTATAACATCTAGGTTAATTTCCAAGTCGCCAAAATTCAGACCTCCGAGGTTTTCAAAACCTCAGGTCTTATAGCACTACCCGTTTGTATAAAATACAGCGTACCAACCTGCCAGGTTTTAAAAACCTGGCAGGTTTGTACTTAACTAAATCAGGTAACGCTATACTTAATCTTCTCTATGCAT
>JALWSU010000308.1 GCA_026993485.1 Thiotrichaceae bacterium
GTTTTCAAAACCTGGCAGGTTTTTAAAATTTCAACCAAACCTGCCAGGTTTTCAAAACCTGGCAGGCTTTTATTTACTCTCAAAATCGGATTATCGACTACTCAAACTATTATAACGAAATTCCCAAGTACGAATAATATGTAATAAATCCGTTTCTTTACGAATAGCTTCAGGAAATGGTGCAAACGGAGCAGCAAGGCGTACAATGCGTAATGCCGCCTCATCTAAAATCTTGTATCCAGAAGCTTGTTTAATTGTAACCTGATGTATTGTACCATTAGAATTTAAAACCACATCTAAAACTAAACTGCCTGATAAATGTTGTTGCCGTGCTTTATCAGGATAATTTAGACTCCCAATCTCTTCCACCTTTCGCCGCCAAGCATCCATATAATTGGCATAATTATATTCTCTGGTATTGGGATTAATATATTTTTCGCGTGGCTGTTTAGTATAAAGATTAAATTTCGCATCCAATTCAGCTTGAAGTTTCGCTAATTTCGCCGCACTAGCATTAATCAACAAAGTATTTTTAGAAATAGGCGTTTTGGGTAAAGTAACATCTGGCTGCGAAATTACTAAATGTTGAGCTAATTTTTCTGTAGTCAAAATTTTCACTTGCCTTGTGGGGGCTGAGAATTGTGGTGGCGTAAAAGAGGGCATTGTAGGCATAGATAAATTCTTTTGCGTATCTTGAATTTTCCCCCCCCCTTTATGACTAACTTGTGCTAAATAGTCAGCTTTATTTGGTAGCCTTTCGCTAATTTTTTTGGGTAACAGAATAATTTCCATTGCTGTATTCGGCAATTGATTAGATTTTGGCATCACAAAACCGATACTATAAAGAACCACAATATGCACCAACATTGCAATAAATAAAGCAACTGTAAATTTTTCCGTATTGGGATTAATATTCATCTTAAAAAAGTCACGCTTTAAAAACCTCCGAGGTTTTGGAAACCTCGGAGGTTTATGCCATTTACTTCCAAAATTTATCCAACCAAGACTTATTCGCCCAGCTTCTTTTCACGCCCATCTTCAAAAAGTGTTCCTTATAAGCCTTATCACTTCCAATTATGTGGTTAATTAACCAACTTCTTAAGAAAAACAACAATTCATAAGTGGATATAGTTTCACTATTAATCTTCTTAATAAATTCAGTTAATTGCGAAACTAGAGCTTCATGTTCATGCTTATGCTGTTCATATTTAGGATAGTCCAGAATACGCATTAAACTTTCTTCAACAGTGAAATGAACTCTCGTATATTCAAAAAGCCTATCTATAATTTGATTTCTAACCTTGGTTCCTCTTCTTTCCTCTATAGCTTCGGTCAAGTCATTCAAAATGTTGACCAAAACTTTATGTTGCTCATCAATCTCCTGAATACCAACACTGAAATCGGATGACCATTCAATCTGCTCCCCGATATCTGGTAGTTTTTCCATAAAAATTCACTCTCCTTAATAAAAATCAAACTTTAAATAATTTCAACAAAGCCGAAATTGGAATTATAAAAGTAATTATAAACAAGCCAGTAGCTGCAACAACTACTGAAGGTCCACTTGGTGTATCCCATTCCCAAGACATATATAAACCTAATGCCACAGCCATTCCACCTATTAGGCTCGCAAAAATCGCCATTTGTTCTGGTGTGCGAGCAAAACTACGCGCAGTAGCCGCTGGAATAATCAACATTGAAGTAATCAATAAAATGCCAACTATTTTCATAGCAACTGCGATAACTAGAGCAACCATCAACATAAATAATAACCGCACCCATGCCACTGGAACCCCTTCAACTGCTGCTAGTTCTTCATGGACTATAATTGATAACAAAGATTGCCATATCCATACAAGACATAATAAAACCAATGCACCACCACCATAAATCCAATCTAAATCAGTTTGTGTCACTGCCAGCAAATCGCCAAATAAATAGGCATACAAATCTATCCGTAAACCTTCACCTTGTAAAAAAGCTAAAGCGACTAAACCTAATGATAAACTACTATGCGCCAAAATCCCCAATAAAGTATCAGTCGCCAAGCGTTTTTGCGATTGTAGTATTACTAATACAAAAGAAATCGTAATACAAACACCCAAAGTAGTTAGCATTAAAAGCGTATTTAGCGTTAAGCCAGAAAACAGATTACCTTTTAAATTCAACAAAAAACCCAAAGCAATACCTAATAAAGCCGAATGAGCCAACGTATCGCCAAAATACGCCATTCGTCGCCAAACAATAAAACAGCCTAAAGGGCCCGAAATCAAGGCTACACCCAAACCTGCTAATAATGCTCGCCATAAAAAATCATCCATTTGTTTTATTCCCGATTCGGTTTACCTTGCTCGTGATGGTGAGTATAAATAGCTAAATCCCGCCCAGCCCTAGCACCAAATAGTTCCAAATAAGCAGGATGTTTTGTCACAGTTTCAGGATGTCCAGAACAACACAAATGTTGATTCAAACAAACAACTTGATCGGTTGCCGACATAACTATATGTAAATCATGCGATACCATTAAAATACCACAACCCCGTTGGCTACGAATTTGTGCAATTAGCTCATATAACTCATATTGTCCAATAATATCAACACCTTGTATAGGTTCATCCAAAACCAATAAATCTGGCTCACGTAACAAAGCGCGTGCTAACAACACCCGTTGCATTTCGCCACCAGAAATATTTTGCAATGGACGCATCAACAATCCAACAGCCCCAACCTCTTCCAGTACCCTTTCAAGAGCAGATTTAGTGTTACTACTACCTAAACTAAGAAATCGCTCCACTGTCAAAGGTAACACCGGATCAATACTCAAGCCTTGTGGCATATAACCAATCCGTATCCCCGCTTGCCGATACACGCTACCATTTTGCGGCTTTAATAAACCTAAAACCACCCGAACTAGCGTCGATTTACCTGCACCATTAGGCCCAATTAAAGTAATAATTTCACCACGTTGCACCTCAAGTGAAATATTATCTAAAGCGGTATATTGCTGAAATCGCACCGAAACATTGCAGACTTGTATCAAAATAGTATCAGAAATCATATATAGTATAAAAAAATTTACTCTAGTTCCCACGCAGGAGCGCACTATCTTATACACAAGTTTTTTAATAATTGATTTAATTGCGTTTAATCATGAAACGCCTCATTGGGCAACCACAAGGGATTGCCCCTACAAACAATGATGTAGGGGCAATCCCTTATGGTTGCCCTTTGGAACTCCAGCGTGAAAGCGAGAAAAAAAACTATTTCCCCCTTCCAAACAACACCAATTCTTCCGCAATTGCATCCAAATGCAAAACCTGCACATTAGGAAATTTATCCTTATCAACCTCTAACTCTATCTCACTAATAACAAATACTAAAACAGGAATACCAGCTTGTTTTAAAATTTGGATTAATTGTTGCCGAGATTCATCCCAATTTAATAAAATACACACACCACCACTCAAAGCATCTGCATATTCTCTAACCAGAGGATATAAACTCTCAAAAGGTTTATCAGTACAAGCCTCAACACAAGCCAAAATTTCCAATAATTGCCCAGTATGCGCCAAACCGCGTCCACTATTAAAACAATAAGCTTGTGTACCAATAAACATTAAATCTAATAAAATTTCCTCACTATGCGGCGCACTAGCAAAAGATGAAGCTACAGATACTGCTGCCTCAAATAATTCCCCATAAGCTTGCTCAGTAAACGTATCTAAAATCAGCGCATAGCGGACAAAAAATTCATCCTGAAATTCTTTAACTATGGGTTTACCCAATTTTGCCCAACTTTTCCAATGAATATGCCGCAATGAATCGCCCGGACGATATTCGCGTAAGCTAACAAATTCTTCAGCTTCCCCAACTGACATAGCTAATTGTACGCCACCGCGTTGATATTTTCTTAATCCCAACAAGCTAATTTCGCCAACGGGATAGCGTTTGGGCAATATAAGTAAACGATCAGGCAGATCAATTTTATATAAAGAATTAAACAGTCCAAAGGGATCAGGACAAGCAATAGTCAGATTACTAAAATAAATATAACCTCTCCGCAACGGCTGAAGAGTCATTTTTATAGAAATAGAACCAGATGGCGGAATAGCAGGCAACTTTTCCTCTTCAATAATTGCACCCCGATTTAAATTCATTAACCAACGCCAGCGCGGATAACCAACATAATTATCAAACCAATTGCGTTTGTTTTCTCTAGGTTCTTTAG
>JALWSU010000309.1 GCA_026993485.1 Thiotrichaceae bacterium
TTATCATGCAGTACTAGATTGTATCCATCAACTAGTTCGGATAGTGGCTTTTCTACCCTACCTTGACCATAATCATCATCAAAAAATATATCCTCATTAATAATAGTTATTTTAATAGTTATTAAAACATTAGCTTTGGCGGTGAAAAATAGGCTAGTGCCAACGTTTGCGGTAGTGGTATTAGGTCGTGCGTCAACTTTTTTATTAATCACTAGTTGACCATTTAAATAAACTCGGACTAGATTGTCATCATCATTGACATTTTCCCAATGAATTTGCGCTAGTTTGAGTTGAAGATCATGAATTGTCGCATTTGGGGCGATTTTATCTAAATAAGTTTTGTATTTAGATACATATTTTGCCATCGTTTTTAGAGGTGCTTGTTGTAAATACTGAATAACACTGGCTAAATCTTTGCGAGTTCTAACAACTTCATATAAGGCTTGATCTTGCTTTTCAGCAATTTCACGTCGCAATTGACTTATTTTGATGTCATTATCCGCAAGTTTTAATTCTGAGGGTAATTTTGTGTATTTATTGAGTAAATTAACAGCAAATTCTAGGCGTTTTTCTTTCAAAGCTTGTGTGACATCCTGTTGTAGGCTTTGAATAGTCACGGTTTTGAAAGTGTTTTTTAAGGGGGTTAATTTCGCTGCTGGTTGGTGGCTATTCATAAGCAAATTTGCTGCGGCTTGGAAATTTTTCGCTTCCAAATTTTGATTAAAATTCTCCAGAAATCGTTTCCATTCTTGTTTTTCTGTCAGTTTAACTAGTTGCTCTGAAATTTGATTTTCTAAATCAATGCGTTGTTGACGCATTTCATCTGTTTCAGCAGGATATTTTGGTAACTGGCTTAATTCTTTTAAGAGTTTACGAAGTTGATCTTTATTTTGCCAAGAAGTTTGGGCAAGTGCTGAAATTCTACGGAACTCCTTTTGGTTTTCTAATTGTTGCCAACGCCGCTTAATGTCCTGTGCTTGTTGTGCGTGTTGTCCATAAGGGTAATATTTGAGGTATTCTGAAACTGGGATATAGGCAGCAGCTAAATCTTTCATTTTGAGTGCTTTTTCAACTGGTCCCCACATAAAGTCATCTCGACGTTTTTGTAAATCTTGCAAAAGGCTTTGAACTTTTTTGCGGCTTAAAAAGATTTTTGAAATCATATGCCGAAAATAAGGCGTAGCTAGATATTCGGTGAGCCATTTTTCGGCTCGATCAATTTCTTCGTGGGTTGTGTGTGGATTGTTTGCTGCTACGATGTTTTTGCGATAATTGAACAAATCGATACTGGTTTCAGCTACAAACCATAAAACGATTATACTAATTATCGTATAAAAAATACGTTTTCTTTGAGCTTTTTTGGAAGCTTGTAAAAGCATTTGGATTTGTTTAGCTTGCTCTGAGCCTTTGGGAAAACGGTTTAATAGTTCTAGGCCTTTTGGTTTATATCCTTTGAGACTAGTAGTGGCTTGTTCGTAAAAATTTTGTAAATCAATGGCATCACGCCGCTGGGCTACCCAGATAAAAGGGTCTTCTAACCCAAAGGAATTGAGAGGGTTTATTTGTTTAGGGCGTTCAATTGATTTGTTATTTTCAAATACGACTTCACATGCACCTAAAGCACTAACAGGAAAAACCTTGAAATTACCCTTAGTTACAGAAAAATGCAGGACATCACAAAGTCCTTTATGTGGTGGAGGGGGATTAGAGTTTAAGAAATTTTCTAATTTGCTTTGTTCTGTAGCGGGGTTGGCATAATCTATATCGCTATATTTATCCCATTTAGTGATTAATAAAGCTATGGGTATATCTAAAGCGGCATTTTCCTGATTTTCGCCTCGTAATAAGCTAAAGGCTTGGCGTAATGGGTATAAGTCTGTATAAGTTTGTTCGGTGTGGTTATTTTGATTTTTAGTAGAGGGAGCTTCTGCAAGTACTAAAATCCCATCCATTTTTTTGAGTTTTTGCCGTAGCTGTTTTGCTTGAGTGCTGCTACTAAGATTGGGATTGAGTAATTCTCCTGAATAATCAATCAATTCCACTCGAAAAGTTTGATGAGTTGAAGCGGTGAATTCATATTCAAAAATAAAATCTTCATTGCTGGGAGGATTTGGCGTTGGCACTTGTCCCGAAGATAATTGTTTAATAGCTTTTTCTAGCCATTCTTTGCTACTATGTAGGGTGATTAGATGCTGCTCTTGTTGACTCAAAGGGGGGAGGTCTTCAATAACTCGCCAAATACAAGTATAGCCTAATGGATGGGGATAACGTGGCATGGCTAAGGCAGCTAATAAGCTGGTTTTTCCAGATGTAGATAATCCGTATAAGGCAAAACGGTAGATTTTTTTTAATTTATTTTTGCGGTTTTTCATATTTTTTTAGGGTAAAAAAATGTTTAAGCCCTTGAAATATTATTATAAAACTTATGCTTTTACAAAAAATTGTTTTGATTTTTGGAGTCCAAAGCTTTAGCTTTAGACAAGCGTAAGTCCTATATTATGTATATTGTTGGTTATGCTAATCACAACTAATAACTAATATCTAAATTCATTTTACAAGGCTATGTTGGTATTATGCAATTACAATGTATCTTAAAAGCCGCTAGTCAATAGAAAAGCCATAACACTATTTTATGAAAATAAAAGCAGTTTATCCGGGTACATTTGACCCTATTACGAATGGGCATTGGGATATTATCAAACGAGCAGCGAAATTATTTGAACAGGTGATTGTAGCAGTAGCGGCAAATCCTTCTAAAGCTCCTAGATTTTCTTTAGAAAAACGTGTTGAACTGGCCAAAGCTGTATTGAGAGACTTTGATAATGTTATTGTACGTGGTTTTAATTGTTTGCTGATTGATTTCACTAAACAAAATAATGCACAGGTTATTATACGTGGCCTGCGGGCGGTCTCTGATTTTGAGTATGAATTTCAATTGGCGGGCATGAATCGTAACTTGAACCCTGAAATTGAGACCATATTTCTTACGCCAGCTACCGAATATACCTATATTTCATCATCTTTGGTACGAGAAATTGCGGCTTTAGGTGGTCCAATTGATGACTTTGTATCACCCATTGTGCGTGTTGCGCTGACTCAATAAATGTGCTAAATTTCAAGTTTGATAAAATTTGTTTGTTTGAAATTAGGAATATTTTAATGGCACTTTACATTACTGATGAATGTATTAATTGCGATGTATGTGAACCAGAATGCCCCAATGGCGCAATTAGCCAAGGGGAGGAAATTTATGTGATTGATCCGGATCTTTGTACAGAATGTGTTGGACATTATGATACTTCACAATGTGTGGAGGTTTGTCCTGTTGATTGTATTCTCTTAGATCCGAATTATGAGGAAACCCAAGAACAGTTATTAGAAAAATATCATAATTTGACAAAATAAGTTTTAGAATACTTAAATATATTTTTGTTATAATAACAATAGGTTATGTAAGATCAATCGGATTATTGATAATTAATTAAAAAATAATTGCTAAAATCCCTTGCTGGAATGGATTCATTTTTAGTAGAATGGCAACCAGTTTCAGGGGGCCGTTAGTTTAGTTGGTAGAGTAGGCCACCAACTCAAAAGAAAGATAAGGACCGTTAGCTCAGTTGGTAGAGCGGCTGACTCTTAATCAGCATGTCGTAGGTTCGATCCCTACACGGTCCGCCAACCCAAATAGGGCCGTTAGCTCAGTTGGTAGAGCGGCTGACTCTTAATCAGCATGTCGTAGGTTCGATCCCTACACGGCCCACCAAGTAAGCGTGATATATGACGATTTGTGAGCGAGAGTGGCGGAATTGGCAGACGCGCTGGATTTAGGTTCCAGTGGGGTAACCCGTGAGAGTTCAAGTCTCTCCTCTCGCACCATTTTATAAGCAATCATCGTTAATCATTCGACTCAATCCCACGCGAGGACAAGTTACAATTTTGTCAATCGCGTCTCTATAGCTCAATAGCTCAAGTTCAATAATAGGTTTAAGACATGCAAGTGTCCGTAGAGACAACGAGTGCCGTCAAGTGCCGTATGACAATTGAGATACCTAAAGAAGGTATCGCACCTAAAATCCAAGATCGTTTCAAATCTTTGGCACGCAACAGTAAACTCAATGGCTTTAGACCGGGTAAAATCCCTATGCGGTTGCTCG
>JALWSU010000310.1 GCA_026993485.1 Thiotrichaceae bacterium
TTAAACAAAGTCCACTGATTGCCAGTGTTGTCGCTAATTTTTTTATGAATTTCATTATGTTCGCCTCAATAGTCAAGATGATGAAATTAAATCATCAAGTTAAATTATGGTAAACATAATAATGCAACATTGTATTATTTACAATAATATTTTGGTTATTTTACAACATATTTTTTATTTTTAATGTATTTACAAGAAGTTAAAAAAATATATTTATTTAATATTGTTGTTAAATAACAACACTTAGCCATTGTTAACTATTTTTCTTTTGGCACTTTGGGCAAATGCCATACATATACAAACAATGATCAGTGATTTCAAATCCATGCTTTTTTGCAATACTATGCTGTCGTTTTTCAATAGTATCATCAATAAATTCCACAATTTGCCCACATTTTACACAGAGTAAATGATCATGATGATGCCCTTTATTGAGTTCAAATACTGATAATCCATTTTCAAAATGATGACGAATCACTAAACCTGCTGTTTCAAATTGTGTCAACACTCGATAAACCGTTGCTAAGCCAACATCTTCCCCAATTTCCAGTAAGGCTTTATAAACATCCTCAGCGCTTAGATGCCGTTGTTTGCTATTTTCTAATAATTGCAGTATCCGTAAGCGCGGCAATGTGGCTTTTAAACCGGCTTGTTTTAAATTTTTACTTTCCATAAAATTCCTTTAGCAGCTTAATTGGTGTATTATAAACAGTACCAGATTATTTCAAATAGACAAAAATATGCAAAAAATTCTCATTTTACTCGTGGGCTTATTTTTGGTGGCTTGTACCGTACATAAGATTGATATTCAACAAGGAAATGTTGTTACTCAAGAAATGCTTGATCAACTAGAATTGAACATGCCAGCTAGAAAAGTACGTTTTATTATGGGTACTCCGCTATTGCGGGATGTATTTCATCAACAGCGTTGGGATTATGTTTATAGTTTTCAAGATGGTCGTACTGGTAAACGAGTGCAGCGGAATATCACTCTATTTTTTGATAAAAATAAACGCCTTATAAAAATCAAAGGTGATGTTAAAATTGGTAAACGTAAGAAAAAACCGGTTACTCCGTTGCCAAATATTGATCAAGAGCCGATTTTGTAGGAAAAATTTAATTAAAACCTGACAGGTTTTTGAAACCTGTCAGGTTTATGGTTTATTAATTATCTTCCCCCTTTCCTCATCCCTTTCCCCCTAGCTGCTCGCTGTTTACGGATTTGTTTAGGATCGGCAATCAAGGGGCGATAAATTTCAACCCGATCACCCTCACGCAGTTGGGTTTTTAAACTACAAGGCTTGCTAAAAATCCCAACCTTATTTTTGCCTAGATCAATTTCCTTAAATTCTTTTAATATACCTGAAATTTCAATTGCTTGTTCTACAGTTGTCTCGCTGGGCAGTTCTAAAGGAACAATCATTTGCCTATCAGGTTTGGCATAAGCTACTTCAATATGAATGGTTTCCATATAACTCATTAGCTCGTTTAATAAAAGCATCAACTAAACTATTCGCAATCTTAGAAAAAACTGGTCCTAAACTTAAGCGTAACAATGGATTTGAGATGTTAAATTCTAAATCTAAAGAAATTTTAGAGCCATCATTTCCTAATGATTGAAATTCCCAATCACCAGATAAATGACTAAAAGGCCCCTTAAGTAACCGCATTTCAATTCTCTTATTTGGCTGAATTACATTTGTTGTTGTAAAAGCCTTTTCTAAGCCAGCTCCACCCATTTGTATTGTGGCAACAATATTTGACTCAGTTTCTGAATGAATAGTTACAGATTTACACCAAGGTAGGAACTTCGGATATTCACGAATCCCATTTACTATAGTAAACATCTCTTCAACCTTATATGGTACTAAGGCTGTTTTATGAATACGAGTCACGAAAATACTCCAATTGCATTTAAAAATACCAAAGTAACACCTAATGGAGTCACATAACGCAACAAGAACTGCAATATTTCAAAGCTAAAACTATCACTTGATAAGTCTAATTCTTCAGTGATAACTTGACGTTTCATCAGCCATGCTACAAAAACCGCAATCAATAAGCCACCCAAGGGTAACATAATATTAGCAGTAATATAATCAATTAAATCAAATAAAGTTTTATCAAATAATGGCTTAAAATCAGCTAACCAATTAAATGAAAATACTGTAGCAAAACCAACCAACCAAGCCGCTATACCACTACTTATTGTCGCGCCAAAGCGAGTAAATTTACCCGTTTCCACTAACCATGCTATCGCTGGCTCAAGCAGAGAAATTGCTGAACTCCATGCAGCTAGTGCTAATAACAAAAAGAATAAAGCCCCAACCAGACTACCAAAAGGCATTTGTCCAAATGCGATTGGTAAAGTTTTAAATACTAGCCCAACACCTTGATTAGCCTCTAATCCATTACTAAAAACAATCGGAAAAATAACCAAACCAGCTAAAATAGCTACAAGCGTATCAGCTAGAACAACTACTGCTGTTGTTTGCATAATTGAAGCATGTTTAGGCAAATAAGCCCCATAAACCATAATCGCCCCCATGCCTAAACTCAAGCTAAAAAAAGCTTGTCCCATTGCGGCTAAAAGCCCCTCTCCACTGAACTTATCACCAGTTGGATAAAAAAACTTATGAAAATCAATATCAAACATAAAATGTATGCCTGCCATAAATTTAGGCGTACTCATCGCATAGCCGACTAATACCAATAATAATAAAAATAAAGCTGGCATCATAAAGCGCACTGCACGCTCCAATCCACCCTGTACGCCACCAAGTAACATTATCAAGGTAACGACTATAAATACTGTATGCCAAAAAATTAAAAGCAATGGATTACTAACCAAATTATTAAATACAGTTCCAACAAAGCCCATAACTTCTGTTTCAGGCATAGTAGTCACTGCTGAAAACGTCCCAGAGGCTACATCTGGAATATAAGCCAAAGTCCAACCCGCAATTACACTATAATAAGATAAAATCAAAAAACCCGCGATTACACCAGCCCAACCCAAAAATAGCCATAATCGTGATGCGCCTATTTCTTCAGCCAAAAGCCGCATTGTATTAACTGGGCTACAGCGTCCACGTTTACCCAATAAAACTTCAGCTATCATCACGGGCAAACCCATTAAGGCGACACACAATAAATAAATAATTACAAAAGCTCCGCCCCCATATTCACCTGCCATATAAGGGAATTTCCAAATATTACCTAAACCAACAGCCGAGCCAGTAGCTGCTAAAATAAAACCTAAACGCGAAGACCATTCACCATGTACACAGACTTTATCTATATTCATTCACTAATCCTTAATTAAATTTAACGCTAGATATTTTGAGCGAAAAAATTTTTTATCTCAAGTTTTGCCCACATCAGCTTTAATCAGCTACAATAATTAACAATTAATTTGATTTCAAGGCAATTTAACAAATGAAAAAAAAACCAAAAGTCCCAAGTAATAACATTGGACTAAATAAAAAAGCCAATTTCGATTATTTTTTAGGAGAACGTTTTGAAGCTGGTATAGTTTTAGAAGGTTGGGAAGTTAAAAGCCTACGGGCTGGACGCTTACAACTAAGAGATACCTATGTAATAATCAAAGATGACGAAGCATGGCTACTCAATGCCGTCATTACACCATTACCTACAGTTTCTACACATATAAAACCCGATCCCCAACGCACTAGAAAATTGCTCTTACATAAAAAAGAGATAGATCAACTCAAAGGCGTTGTAGAACGCAAAAGACATTCATTAATACCTACTAGTATGTATTGGGTAAAAGGACGTGCTAAATTAGGATTTGCGATTGCAAAGGGCAAAAAAGACTACGACAAGCGCAATACGGAAAAAGATAGAGATTGGCAACGCGAAAAAGAACGGCTGTTTAAACGCTGAAAACTTAGTCAGACCTCCGAGGTTTTCAAGCTCCAAAGGGCAACCACAAGGGATTGCCCCTACAAACAATGATGTAGGGGCAATCCTTTATGGTTGCCCTAGTTTGGGAACTAGTAAAACGAGTAAACTATGAAACCAAAAGAAGATTCTATATTATGTTTATTAAAAACACCATATTATATCTGGTAATGATAACAATAACAGCTTGTTCAACATTACCCCCCTCAAAAAATACCAAAATTAAACCCGAAAACAATTTACCAACCACTCAAAAAACCACTCAAAAAGCATGGTGGGCAGCTCGTTTTGGTATAAAATGGCCAAAAACTAATAAAGAACCTGATTGGTATATAGGAGCTTTTATAGCCAACGAAGTCATATCTCCTACTTTAGAACAATTCAAACCAAAAATTAGCCTATGGCGATTTCACCGAAGAGCAGCAAGGGATAATGCTGGACACCAGTTCAGCTTTTTATTTTATACTACCCCAAAAACGGCGCAACTGATTTATGCCCAAATAAAATCTGAGCCAATCTTAGCAAAGCTAAAACAAGCAGGTTTAATTATTCGAGACAACTATGACAATCCTGCTAAGCTTAACAAACCCAATATTGAAGATACCAGTGACAAAAATTGGTCAATATCTGTACAAAAAGCATGGCCTTACTTTATTATGGGAGTAAGCAAATTATGGCTAGAACTCATAATGGAAAACGGTAACAGTCCATCCATCATGACACAAAAAATTGCCCACTATAAACGAGTAACAAAAATAATTAGGGAATTATGGAAAGAAGAAGGTAAACATGCCTTTTTGCATCATTTAAATGCTATTTTTAGCTATGCGCCTATGAATGTCAGATTTTAAAAATAAATATTTTAGCCCTCCGAGGTTTTGAAAACCTCGGAGGTTTAGACTAAATCAAAATACTCATTTCAACTAATAATTTTTCTGATTAAATGACAAACAACACCACACCTGTAACCTGTTTCGGATTAAGTTTTGAAAATGACACTGCCCGTTGCAACTATTGAAAAACTCTGGAAATATTAAAAGTTAATGATTTTACTAAAAATCTTTATTTCACTTCTTGCACTAAACGATATTTTTGGTAGCGTGCCCAAGACGAGGGTAATTAGTCATTAAAACAATAGACTTGTCCGGAAATAAGGATTTTCTATTTAAATTGGAGTCCAAAGCTTTAGCTTTGGCTGGTCGTCGTACCAAAGCTAAAGCTTTGGACTCCAACTATGAAAAACCTGCTTTTTTTCCGGACAAATCAACTCTAATATTTGAGGACATAAAAATGAAAGCAGTTGGTTTATATAAATATTTACCCATTGAAGATAAAAATAGTCTCCAAGATATAGATGTACCAAAACCTGAAGCTTCTGGTTATGACTTACTGGTTGCTGTAAAAGCAATCTCCGTTAATCCTGTGGACACTAAAATACGAGCGCCGAAAGATCAGATTGAATCCGTACCACGCATATTGGGCTGGGATGCTGCTGGCGAAGTAATTGCAGTAGGATTAGATGTTCAGCATTACAAAGTTGGAGATGAAGTCTATTATGCGGGTGATATTACTCGCCCTGGATCAAATAGTGAATTTCAATTAGTTGATGAACGTATTGTGGGTAAAAAACCCTCTTCGTTGTCATTTGCGGAGGCGGCAGCTTTGCCTCTCACCAGTATTACTGCTTGGGAAGCATTGTTTGAACGGCTTAGTATTTCCAGTAAGGGTGAGGATGAGGGGAAGTCAATTTTGATAATTGGTGGTGCTGGTGGAGTTGGCTCTATCGCTATTCAACTGGCGAGTAAAGTAGCTAAGTTGAATGTGATTGCGACCGCTTCAAGAGATGAATCTCGTGAGTGGTGTTTGAATCTCGGTGCAAAACATGTCATAAATCATCGTAAACCTTTAAATGAGGAATTTGCGGCGTTGAATTTGCCTCATGTGGATTACATTTTTTGTCTGAATAACACTGAGCAACATTGGGCAGCAATGGTGGAAATTATTAAACCACAAGGGCGAATTTGTTCAATTGTCAAGGCTTCAAATGTCAACCTCGATCTATTGAAAAACAAAAGTGCGACTTTTGCTTGGGAGTTTATGTTTACACGATCTATGTATAAAACACCTGACATGATAGAACAGCAACGATTATTGAACGCTATTGCTGATCTCATAGATAAAGGCGAGCTTGTTACCACCATAGCTAAGCTTATTCAGCCCATAAATGCAGAAAACCTGCGTCAAGCACATGCGCTGATTGAGAAAGGTAACACAATCGGAAAAATTGTATTAGCCGATTGGACTTAATTAACTGATGTTACGCACTCAAATTCCAAAAACATTCTAGCATGGAGTGCAAGGTAAGCTTGCACTCCGAGTTACTCGGCTTGGAGTTCAAGCTTACCTTGAACGAGCGATATTTGTTCAAGGTAACCTTGAACTCCAATTATAGCAATGGTGGTAAAATTACAATCAGAAACACAGCAGGACAGAAACCAAAAACCTTTGAAATTGATTTTTTGAATGGTAATGATGCTGTGGAGCTAAAATGGCGAGATGCCACTACTGATGGAGATCATATTCTAAAAGAGCATACGCGAGTTAAGGTAATTAAGGAGCATGGCTATAAACCAATTCGTGTGATGTTTTATTACCCACAAAGAGAGCAAGCGAGAAAAATTCAATAAATTCTGAAAATTATATAGCGTTACCCGATTTAGTTCAATACAAACCTGCCAGGTTTTAAAAACCTGGCAGGTTTATCGGCATTGCGAAACTGGCGTGAAAATCAGACCTCCCAAAACGATTAAACCTGTCAGGTTTTGGATACGAAGTCAGCGAAGCTAAACCTGACAGGTTTTGAGACCAAAATCTTTATCTGAAATACTATAGCGTTACCCGATTTAGTTCAATACAAACCTGCCAGGTTTTAAAAACCTGGCAGCGCTGTATTTTATACAAACGGGTAGTGCTATATATAGTGGTGTTGATGGTGAATATTACGCTGGTGATGATGCTTGGAACTATATTACCCAAATAAGTAGTTATGACTTGAAGTCAATCCTAACAGAAATTGCTGAAAGAAGAGACAATGAAGCCAAAAATAATTAACCGCATTCTTAAAGGTGACTGCCTAGAGCAAATGAGCTTAATTGAAAAATAGTCAATTGATCTCATTTATCTTGATCCTCCATTTTTCACTGAAAAAAAGCAGGTTTTGAAAAATCGAGAACGAACTAAGGAGTTTAGCTTTGATGATATTTGGGGTAGTGATACGGCTTATGCGGAGTTTCTAAAAGAACGAATATTATTGATGTACGGGCTTCTAAAGGAATCTGGTTCTATATTTGTTCACTGTGATAAAAGAGGAGAACACATTATTCGAGCTATATTAGTTCAGGTTTTTGGTGCAAATAATTTTCGTTCAGAAATAATTTGGACTTATAAAAGGTAGTCAAACTCAAAAAAAGGATTGTTACCAGCCCACCAAAATATTTATTTTTTTTCAAAATATCAAAATTTCAAGTTTTTTCCAATTTATACCTCTTACTCAGAAACCACAAATATTGACCAAATATTACAGCGTCGAACTAGGGACGAGCATAATAAATCAGTATATGAACTTGATGAAAATGGTGATTTTAAATACGGAGATAAAAAAAAGGGGGTTCCTTTGACTGATGTTTGGGAAATCCCTTATTTAAACCCAAAAGCAAAGGAGCGAGTCGGATATCCAACACAAAAACCCTTATTACTTTTAGAGCGAATTATTCAACTGACAACTGAAAAAGGTGATAGGATTTTAGATCCTTTTTGTGGAAGTGGAACTACTTGTGTTGCTGCAAAGTTACTAGAGCGGGAATTTATTGGCATAGATAAATCATCAGAAGCGGTTGAACTGTCGCTAAGTCGGTTAAATAACCCCGTTAAAACTAGTTCAAACTTGTTGAAAAATGGACGTAAATCCTATTTGAACGCTGATAAATACGCTTTAGCTTTGTTGAAAGGTATTGATTTTAATCCAGTTCAAAGAAATAAAGGTATTGATGCAATTTTGGTTGATATGAAAATAGTCCAATATTAGTTCGGGTGCAGAAAGAAAATGAAACTCTAGCTGAGGCGGCTGCATATTTAATGAAAGCTAAAAAAACTAAAAAATCAAAAAAAGTTATTCTCATCCAAACTAATGAGAAGGGGTTATTTGATGAAGAGATTAACTATGATGGTATGGTAATAATTCCAGCTCCAGCTATTCAAATAGCTAAATGCTTAAACCAAATGTAGGTAGATAAAATAATTTGTTAGTCATTAAAGCAATTAAACATTTGAGAATAGAAAAATGAAAGCAATTGGATTATATAAATATTTACCCATTGAAGATAAAAAAAGTCTTCAAGATATAGATGTACCAAAACCTGAAGCTTCTGGTTATGACTTACTGGATGCTGTAAAAGCAATCTCCGTTAATCCTGTGGACACTAAAATACGAGCGCCGAAAGATCAGATTGAATCCGTACCACGCATATTGGGCTGGGATGCTGCTGGTGAAGTAATTGCAATAGGATTAGATGTTCAGCATTACAAAGTTGGAGATGAAGTCTATTATGCGGGTGATATTACTCGCCAACGAGTCGTGCAAGGTAAGCTTGCACTCCAATATATCAATATATCACTTTATTCTTGTATTGGTACTCCTTTTTTTTTTAGAAATTTATTATGGTAAACTCAATTTCAAAATCCCAATCCCAAAGTGATTTACCCGGCGATTTCGCCATTTGGATATTTATTTTTGCCGAACTATTAGTTTTCGGTATTTTTTTTCTGACTTATGCTTTTGCGCGTAGCCACAATGTTGAATTATTTAATGCCAGTCAATCCACTCTCACACGAGAATTTGGTGCTATTAACACTATCGTACTCATTACTAGCAGCTATTTTGTAGTACGCGCTGTCACTGCGATCAAAAATGACAATTCAAAAATTTGTGTTAATTGGCTTGGAGCGGCTCTTTTTATGGGTTCTATATTTTTAGTAATTAAAGTTATTGAATTTCATCAAAAATTTTCTGAGGGCATCAATCTGAGTACGAATACTTTTTATATGTTTTACCTTTCGTTGACATTTTTCCATTTTATGCACGTTATTTTAGGTATGGTGATTTTAACCGCAATCTTGCTTAAAGCTAGACAGGGTGGTTATAGTGCCAAAAATCATACAGGGGTTGAAACTGGTGCCTCTTATTGGCATATGGTTGATTTAGTTTGGATTATCTTATTTCCTTTAATTTATATCATTCGCTAAAAAAATATGTTCCAAATACGTCCTTGTACTTATGTCTGGTTAATACTTATCTTACTCACCTTTTTTGCTTTTGCGGTTGGCAAACTCGAATTAGGCGGTACTACTATTATTGTGATGATTTTACTTAGTACCTTAATTAAAGGGCAGATGATTGTGGACTATTTCATGGGTTTGCATCGAGTAGGCTGGAAATGGAGATTAATTCTATATACTTGGTTGCTACTCGTGACAGGGATGATTGGTTTTGCTTATTCGCTAGGACTAAAATAAAAATGGATACTGTAAAGCAACCTTATTATAGAGCCATCGGTAACGAAGTTACGCTATTTGAATATGCCTACCGTCACCAATTACCAGTTTTAATTAAAGGGCCTACTGGATGCGGTAAAACTCGTTTTGTTACCTATATGGCGGCGCAATTAGGCCGTCCACTTTACACGGTAGCTTGCCATGATGATTTAACCGCAGCCGATTTAATCGGGCGGCATTTAATTGGACATGAATCTACTTATTGGAGTGATGGGCCATTAACTCGTGCGGTGCGTGAAGGGGCAATTTGCTATTTGGACGAAGTAGTTGAGGCGCGTAAAGATACGACTGTAGTTTTACATCCTTTGACTGATGATCGGCGCATTTTACCGATAGAGCGAACTAATGAGCGATTGGAAGCTCCGCCAGAATTTATGTTAGTCGTTTCCTATAATCCGGGCTACCAAAATTTGCTCAAAGGCATGAAGCCGAGTACGCGACAACGTTTTGTAGCTATGCGTTTCAATTATCCAACTTCTAAAATTGAACAGGAAATTTTGATTGGTGAGACTGGTATTGAGAAAAACTTGGCATTGCGCTTAGTTAATTTAACCAATGCCTTACGTAAACTTAAAGATCATGATATAGAGGAAGCGGCTTCTACTCGTTTATTGGTTTATGCGGCTACGCTGATTAAGAATGGTTTCGATCCTGTAGAAGCTTGTAGAGCGGCTTTGGTTGAACCTTTGAGTGATGATATTGATACGGTGAATGCTTTAATGGAAGTGGTATTGGCTACTTTTGGAAAGTGATGGAGATAATATAAGTATATAAAACCTGTCAGGTTTCAAAAACCTGATAGGTTTAATCAGTTAATATTTTTGTTGTGTCTTGTAACGATACTGTTCTCTAATCATAAACTTACGTTGCCGATTCCAGTTTTGCTCATCTAAATTTTCGGCATTAATTTTATTGCTAATTCCAAGATTTTGCAATTTTTGGGATTGATATTTTGCTGCTTCTTCTTTTAAAATTCTGGCATTATTGATTAATATTTGTTGCGCTTCAGCAATTTTTCCTTTATCACGCAGTTCTACTGCTAGTTCCGTTGTTGCGATAGCCTGTTGTTCTAGAACAGCAATCATAACGTCTTTATTGGTATTTTTCTTTACCTGTTGCAGGGAATTTGTAAAGCTGATACTAATTAAGCTGCTTAAACGTTCACGAATATCTGAACCTAAATTGCGGTAAATAACTGCTACACCTGCTAGAACACGCTTTTGATTGGCTGGAGTGGCTGGGACTTCTAGTTCTAATAGTACATATTTCTCTTGTTTCGCATATAGTTGATTGAGTTTGATTGACACTTGTGAGTTATTAATTTCTGCTTGTCGTCCGAAAACGCGAATTGGACGAGTTCCGTCAACGCCAATAATAGTGACATTTACTTCTTGGGCTACAACTGAAAAGATGTCGCTAAATTCTTGTTCAAAAAACTGGATTAAATCGGTTGCTTGTTCTGCAAAAGCATGATTGCCGTCACTGGTTTCGGATAAATTACTCATTAAATCTTCATTATAGTCTAAGCCTAAACCAATTGTGGTGACAGTGATGTTTTCTTCACGCAAAGATGCTCCTAAAGCTCCTAATTCTGTGGGCGTATTTGGACCAACATTGGCGAGACCATCAGAGACTAAAATTATTCTATTGATTCGCTTTCTGTCATAACATTTGCGAATTTCTTTGGCTGCTGTTTCTACTCCGGCATAAAGTGTTGTTGAGCCTCCAACTCTGATGTTATTAATCGCAGTAATTATTTGGTTTTTATCTATTGCTTTGGTTGCGGGTAATAAAACGTCGGCATGATGATCATAAGTTATTATTGATATAATATCATCTTTGCGGAGACGTTCTACAGCCATAATGGCGGCATCTTTGGCACGACGAATTTTTTCTCCTCCCATAGAGCCAGATTTATCAATAACTAAAGCCACATTTATGGGAGCTATCTTTTGTTCTTTAAGCAATAAACCAGTTAATCCAACCCGTAAATAAACGCTTTGTTTTTTTTCTGCTAACATAATGGGCGTTGATAAATCTGCCTTGAGTGCTATTTGATCAGCTTGGGTAGTTATTGACATATTTGTTATTAATAGGACTTACGCATTGATAGATAAGATTATATAGGTTTGTTAATAAAAACAACTTCTTAAAATTATAAACTGACTTGGACTCCAAAGCTTTAGCTTTGGGCAACCTGCCAAACGAAACGAAGTAAGCGTAGCTAAGTAAGCCTAGCCAAAGCTAAAGCTTTGGACTCCAATATATCAGATTATTTTTGCACGGGTACTTAATCACTGATGTTACGCACCTAGCTCCGCCTCACTTTCTTATACACAAGGGCAACCACAAGGGATTGCCCCTACATCACTGTTTGTAGGGGCAATCCCTTGTGGTTGCCCTGCGAGGCGTTTCAGGATTAAACGCAATTAAATCAATTATTTAAAAACTTATGTATGTATAAAGCTCCGCCTAGGGCTAAAGCCCTAGGCTAAAAGTAAAAGTCAGCTAAAGCTGACTAGCACTTTACCAATCTAGCCTTTGGACTCAGTAAACAATCGGCTTTAGCCGACTTTAGCTTTTAGCCTAGGGCTTTAGCCCTAGGCGAATTGAAGCTAGGTGCGTAACATAAGTTAATCACAACAATCACCAAAATCACAGTTCAGACAAATTTTACTGAAGCAAAATTTCAAAATTCTGGGTGAGTAGTCTCAATTTTGAACGGCTTGCATAAAAGCGGCGATTTTCTCCGCATTTTTTATACCTTTACTAGATTCCACGCCTCCGCTGACATCGACTGCATAAGGCTGTAAAGTTGAGATTGCTTGATTAACATTATCAGGGGTTAATCCGCCTGCTAAAATAATGGGTTTGGATAAATTTGCTGGAACTTGTTGCCAATCAAAAACTTTACCAGTTCCTCCTGCTAAACCTTTTACATAAGTATCTAATAATAAGGCTTTAGCATGCGTATAATTTTGTACTAAAGTAGCAATATCAATATTTGGACTCATGCGTAAGGCTTTAATATAAGGTTTAGCAAATTGTTGGCAATATTCGGGCGATTCGTCACCATGAAATTGCAATAAATCTAAGGGCAACTCGGCTAATGTATTTTCTACAAAACTGGTTTTAGAATTAACAAATAATCCTACTGTAGTCACAAAAGCTGGTAAAGCTTGCATGATAACTTGGGCTTGCTCAATATTAACATTACGTGGACTTTTTGGGTAAAAAACTAAACCAATTGCATCTGCACCAAATTGTGCAGCTACTAAGGCATCTTGTGGGCGAGTTATTCCGCATATTTTAACGCGGGTGCGTGGGGTAAATTGCATAATTAGTTAAAAGTTGTATTTTCAGCAATTCTAATTGTATCAAATCAATATAAAAAAGCTAAAACCAAGATATAATCATATCATAAAACTTGTCCGGCAATCAGGATTTTAGATTTAACTTGGAGTCCAAAGCTTTACCTAAAGCTAAAGCTTCTTCGCTTCGCTCCAACTATGAAAAACCTGTTTTTTTTCTGGACAACTCTATAAAAAAAATAATGAACAAAGATATTAATTGCAAACTTTAAATTAATCAATATACTTGTCCGGCAATAAGGATTTTGATTTTATTTGGAGTCCAAAGCTTTAGCTTTAGCTTCGCTTCACTTACTTCGTTTCAGTTACTTCGTTTCGCTTACTTCGTTTCGCTTACTTCGTTTGGGCAACCTGCCAAATTTAAAAAGTTGGGTGATTGTGTTTGTGGGAGAAAAGGCGGAGGTGATTGAGGAGGTTGTTTGAACTGTGATTTATATAGCACTACCCGTTTGTATAAAATACAGCGCCTGCCAGGTTTTAAAAACCTGGCAGGTTTGTACTTAACTAAATCGGGTAACGCTATATGATTAAAAGATTAACTATGATAATTGATGTCAGAGTCTCTACTTTGAACAACATCAGCGTAATCAAATAAATCATATAAATCACAGTTCAGATAATATTGACTAAAAATCATCACTTAATAAGTCATAGTAAACTAAATATAGTCTACACGCACGTTAAAAGTCCCTCCTACTGGAGTTGCAGTATTAGAATCTACCGTTGCTGATACCCCTATCAAAATTTTAAAGTTACCTCCACTATCCAATTTTCCCTGGATGGGACTATTATTGGTGAACGAATAAGGTGACTCAGCTGCTATAATAACATTAAATATGTTTCCAGTTATAGTGTTCACAGAAATTTGAAAATTACAGTTAGGTTGTCCTGTTATCGTTGCTTTAGCCTGAGAAAAAACATTAGGATTATGTGTACCAACCTCTAGGGTTGAAGGCAGTGTTTGAACACCGTCCGTGCTTATGGTTACTGTTGCTGAGCCTGTATCGGGTCTAGGGAATGAACCAAGATCAATATCTCGGTCAACAGTTATGGTAATGCCCAAATCTGTACCAGGAGGAATTGAATTGCAAGCTCCATAAGCCATCTCACTCAAAGCAAGCATAGCTATCAAAATGGCAGTAGTTAAAAATTTCATAATAGACTCCTCTTAAAATTATTTGGACTGCCCTAATTCAAATACTAAATCTGCATGTTCTAAAAGATCAGTGTCTTTAGTTAAGACAATTGTGCGAGTTACTGGTTTCTTTATACCTAGATTACGTGCTTGTTCTGGATCAATACGCAAGGTGTACCGTCCTGTAGGAATATTTGTGAGAATAAATAAACCATCAAATTCTGTGGCTCTTTCTGCAATCACTTTTTCTTTGCCTTTTTTATCTATACTAACTAGTTGCACTGTAATATTAGGCATAGGTCTTAGCCCATCTCTTAGCTTTAAAGAAACCACTCCTTCTACATCGGCAATAAACCTTAACGGTAGTTCAAGTTCTGTTACTCTGCCAGAACGAGGTAGTACCGCATTACCCTTGCTACTAGGATAGAGTCGTGGATCGGGTAAATCGTTTGCATCTAGTTGTACATCTACCCAGTTGCCAGAGTTAATAAGAACAAAGGATGATTTGCCTTTTAAACCAGTATAATAGGGTTCCCGCTGTCCACCGAATCGTACTCGAACACGGTCAAGCAAGGGTTCGTTGGCATCACGTTTATTATTAGCATTTTTATCGTGATACGCATGTACACGAAGACCGCCACGACGGGCAATGGATTCGCTAGATATTTGGGTAGCTTTCGTTTTTTGGTCAGTAAATGTAGAAAAAGCAATAGTCATCATGGCACTTAGGTTGTCTTCAATCTGCGGATCTTGGTTATGGTTGCGATTGAGAATCAACCCTAGTGTGAACATGTCGAATTTTCGTGTTAATGATATAGAATAGTTGTCGTCATGAAAATCCTGTCCAGGATGATTAGCATCATGATCGCCAACATTACGCGAATAACCTAAATTAAAGTTATAATCTTGGAACAACACCGCACTGAAGTCCACAGAATAGTGATTAAATAACAAGTTATCAGTAGTATCGTAATTAAAGGCGGTACGCAAAGATGAGTTATTAGTTAGCCGTAAATTTATGTTAGTTGAACCTTGAAATCTCTCTTGTCTATTATTTAAAGGCAAATAGTATTGAAGGTTGTTATTGAAAGAAAAACGTCGATGAGACAGCCCAAATTGATTACTAAATGACCAACTATCTGAATTGTTTTCGCCGTCGCTGGCTTGGTAGTCTCCGCTGAATGAGACGTTTAAATTTAATCCTTGTTTAGGTAAATAAAAATTTCGATTTAAACGCCCTGAAGCGCGTGATTGTGTTCCATAAATAGTATTATTACTCCTAAAACCATTTAAGTATTTTTCGTAATTTAAACTCATATCCCACTCGCCTAGACGAGTCAAGCTTTTGATACCAAAAGCCGAGCCGCCAGTATTATCGAATGCACCATCCATAGTTAGCCCTATCCCCATAATTTGAGTTTTTATGCCCAGACTTGTATAGCGACGTATCGGATTTCCAGTTAGTGTTTGGTTGTTTTGATTCAGCGGTACATAAGCAAAGCCGGCGGTGAGCGATAAGAAGCGGCTGAGACCGTAATCCATCATAATTGCTCCGCCCCAAGTTGTCTTATCATAATTGTTACGATTGGCAAAACTTTGAGTTCCAAAGAG
>JALWSU010000311.1 GCA_026993485.1 Thiotrichaceae bacterium
TACATTGATTTGTTCCTGAATATTTAATATTTAATTGATAATTACTTTAGCCTATTATTGAACAAAATTCAAAATTCAAGATAATAAATAGACTCATCCTAACAAAATGGAGTCCAAAGCTTTAGCTTTGGTGCGACCTGCCAAAGCTGAAGCTTCTTCGCTTCGCTCCAAGTAGCAAATCCTTATTTTCGGACAAGTCTAATGATAAATGATAAATTCAAAATGATAAATTTAGATACAGACAAAGCGTGGTTAAAAGGTGTGCGCCGTTCCCCATCTCCGCATTGCGATGATCGTCCTTATGGGGTAGATATTGAGTTGTTGGTTATTCATGGTATTAGTTTACCTCCTGGTAAATTTGGTGGCCCTTATATTGATCAATTATTTACGCATAAGTTAGATAAAAATGCTGATCCTTATTTTGTTAAGATAGCAGATTTGCGGGTTTCTGCCCATTTGTTGATTCGACGTACTGGGGAGTTAATACAATATGTATCTTTCCAGAAACGGGCTTGGCATGCGGGCGAGTCTTCTTTTCGGGGCCGTTGTTGTTGTAATGATTTTTCAATCGGTATTGAACTAGAAGGCTGTGATAATATCCCTTATACAAATGAACAATATGTGCAATTGGGAGAAGTAGTAGCGATTTTACGCCAAGCTTGGCCAGTTTTGACTGATGATCGGATTGTTGGTCATTGTGATATTGCGCCTGGACGTAAAACTGATCCAGGTCCAGTATTTGATTGGGGACGTTTGTATGGTGGTGTATAATTATTTGATAATTGGAATAATTTCAAGATGAAAACACATTTGATGGTCTTTGCACTGTCCATCTTATTTTTAGGTGCTTGCGAGATCGGGAAAATAGAAGAAGATCCTTTTATAGTTAAACAGCCAGTTATAAATACGGAACGTGGCTTACAGCGGCTACCGCCCACTATTGTGAAACCAAAACCCTCAGTTCCTGTAAGAGTAGTGTCAAGAAAAGTGTTTCGAGATGCTTTAAAAGATGGTGGTAAAGGCCCCCAAATGGTGAAAATTCCTGCGGGTTCCTTTAAAATGGGCGATATTCAAGGAGCTGGTGAGTCTGATGAAAGGCCAGTGCATAGGGTATCAATCAAGGCTTTTGCTATGGGGCGATATGAGGTAACTTTTGCTGAATATGATAAGTTTGCAAAAGCTACAGGTAGAATCAAACCTTTAGATTTAACTTGGGGGCGGGGCAATATGCCAGTGATTAATGTCTCATGGTATAGTGCAGTGGCTTATACGAAGTGGTTAAGCGAACAAACTGGACATAGCTATCGTTTACCTACAGAAGCAGAATGGGAATATGCTGCCCGTGCTGGAACTGAAAGTAAATATTGGTGGGGCAATGAAGTTGGCACTAATCGAGCTAATTGTTATCGATGTGGAAGCCGTTTTTATTACACTGCACCTGTGGGTTCTTTTAAAGCTAATCCGTTCGGATTATATGATACAGTTGGAAATGTCTGGGAATGGACTTGTTCTGAATATCACAATGTGTATCAAGGTAGTGAACAAATATGTAGCAAGAATCCTAGTCAAGTAGTTCTGCGTGGTGGTTCATGGAACGATCTCCCTGAATTGGCACGCTCGGCGAGTCGTTACTGGTTAAGTGCTTTGATTGGATTCAGAGAATATGGGTTTAGGGTTGTTCGTATCAAGTAAAACTTTGATAGTTGAGTAAAATATGTCTCCAGAAAATTTTTTTCGTGCTTTGTCTGATGAAACTCGTTTACGTTGTGTTGCATTAATACAACAATACGAGGAACTCTGTGTTTGTGAATTGAGTTACGCACTCAACTTGGCGCAACCTAAAATTTCTCGACACTTGGCTATATTGAAGGCAGCTAAAATATTGCAAATTCGACGTGACGGGCAATGGATTTTTTATAGTTTACATGCTGAAATTCCATCTTGGTTTCAAAAGGTTTTAGAGGAAACTGTGGCTGGTATCCAAAAATGCTCGCCTTTTTGCAACGATAAAGAAAATCTTGCCCTAATGCCTAATCGCCCTCATGGTACAACACGTTGTGTGCGGAATTAAGCTAAAATTTGTTTTTGATTCAATCTTTAGTTATCATATGTGTACATCCATATATATGTTTTATTTAATTATAGATTGAGGTCAAAAAAATGAGTGAAAAAACAGGAGATCCATTAGGGATATTTGGGCGTTATCTTACTTTTTGGGTGGCTTTATGTATTGCCACTGGTATTGGCTTAGGTAATATGTTTCCACAAGTTTTTACGCTATTAAGTAATTTAGAAGTTGGGCATGTTAATTTAGTGGTTGCGGTGCTGATTTGGGTGATGATTTATCCTATGATGGTGAATGTGGATTTCAATTCTCTCAGGCATATTGGGGAACGCCCTAAAGGTTTGATAGTTACTTCTATAACCAACTGGTTTGTTAAACCATTTACTATGGCGGCTTTGGGAATGTTGTTTTTCCAAATTCTGTTTGTCGGTTGGGTAGAGCCGCAAACTGCTAAAGAATATATTGCTGGCATGATTTTACTTGGTTCAGCTCCTTGTACGGCAATGGTATTTGTTTGGAGCCAATTGACTAAAGGCGATGCGACTTATACTTTGGTACAGGTATCTTTAAATGACGTTATTATGATTTTTGCTTATGCGCCTATTGTGGCGTTTTTGCTTGGCGTAGCGGATATTGTGGTGCCGTGGGAAACTTTGTTGTTGTCTGTGGTGTTATATGTGGTTATCCCTTTAGTAGCTGGTTATTTCACTCGCGTGCAATTACTCAAACGGGGTAGCGAGGAGCAGGTAAGCCAATTTACCGAAAAGCTAAAACCTTGGACAATTATTGGCTTATTATTGACTGTCGTTTTATTGTTTGGTTTTCAAGGCAAAACTATTTTTGAGCAGCCTTTGGTGATTTTCTTGATTGCGATTCCATTGATTATTCAAAGTTTAGGGGTTGCTTTGATCGCTTATACTTGGGCATGGTTTTGGCGGGTACCAATTGATATTGCTGGTCCTGTAGCTTTAATTGGTTCATCTAATTTTTTTGAATTGGCCGTAGCAGTGGCAATTAGCTTATTTGGGTTAGAATCAGGTGCGGCGTTGGCAACTGTGGTTGGCGTATTGGTAGAAGTTCCCGTTATGTTGTTTATTGTCTATCTTGTTAATAGTACGCGCGGCTGGTTCAGGTTTGCAATTGAATAAGCTCCAACTTTGCGGCTTGAGCCGCGAGGTTTGATTAAGGTTATTATAATGACACAGCATCATAAACATTCACACTATCATCACCATGAAGTAAGAGGTAAGAATCTGTTTATAACGATTATATTAAATGTTGTCATTACATTATCTCAAGTGATTGGTGGTTTATATTCAGGTTCTTTAGCACTACTTAGCGATGCTTTACATAACTTTTCTGATGTTATGGCTCTAATTATTGCTTGGTGGGCAAATAAAATCTCTTCAAGAAAAAGCAGCGAAACTAAAACTTTTGGATATAAAAGAGCCCAAATAATTGCAGCTTTGTTTAATGCTTCATTTTTATCTGGTATTGGAGTTTTTCTTATCTTTGAAGCCATATCTAAATTTATTCATCCTCAAGTAATTGATTCAAATATAGTAATATATTTGGCAGTTTTATCGATTCTCTTAAATTTTGCTAGTATGAAACTAGTAAAAGCTGATAGTGCCGAAAATCTGAATATGAAAGCTGCATATTTACATCTTTTTACTGATGTGATGACTTCTATAGCAGTATTATTTGGAGGTTTAGGCATGAAATATTTTGGGGTATTTTGGATAGATTCTCTAATTTCAATGATGATTGCGATTTATCTAATAAAATCCTCTTTTGCGCTTGTAAAAGAAGCTACAGATATTTTGATGCAATTTTCTCCTAGTGATGTGGATGTAAATGACATTGAGAAACAAGTTCTGAAATTTCCAGAAGTACTAAATTTACATCATCTACATATTTGGAGATTAAATGAAAAACAAGTACATTTGGAGGCACATGTTGATTTTAAAAACAATTTATCTTTGTTGGAGGTAACTTCGATAATTAGTATGATTGAACAAAACTTAGAAAAAAGCTTTAGTATTACTCATACTACCTTACAA
>JALWSU010000312.1 GCA_026993485.1 Thiotrichaceae bacterium
CCTTTGAGGCGTTTAATTATGAAACGCAATTAAATCAATTACTTTAAAACTTATGTATAAGAGAGTGCTCCCAGCAGGAGAGGGCTAGGGGGAGGGAGAACACTGAAACAGCCAAGGCGTTTCCTCTCTACGCCGCTTCTCATACGCTCTAATCTCATCAGCATATTGCAAAGTCAAACCAATCTCATCCAAGCCCTTTAATAAAGACTCTTTTCTAAAAGCTTCAATTGCAAATTTCAAAACCTCCCCACTTGGAGTTATCACCGTTTGTGCTGCTAAATCAATTGTCAGCTGATAATTTGGGGTTTCCTCAACCGCCTTAAATAAAGACTCAAGCACATTATCTGCCAAAACAATGGGTAAAATTCCATTTTTAAAACAATTATTATAAAAAATATCAGCAAAACTCAACGCAATAATAACCCTAAAACCATAATCAAGCAAAGCCCAAGGCGCATGTTCACGGCTAGAGCCACAACCAAAATTCTTACCCGTCAATAAAATTTCAGCACCATGATAACGAGGCTGATTCAGGACAAAATCTGGATTTAACGGACGCTTACTACAATCCTGCCCCGGTTCACCATGATCCAAATAACGCCACTCATCAAACAAATAAGCCCCAAAACCAGTACGATAAATAGATTTCAAAAATTGCTTAGGAATAATCGCATCAGTATCAACATTGTCACGCTCCAATGGCGCAACTAAAGCTGTCAAAGTCGTAAATGCCTGCATAATTATTCAATTCCCCTTTATCATTACTCGCGCAAAACGGCGTTTTCCCACTTGATAAACATGACTTGAAGCAACAGGCAATTTCAAACTGCAATCACTAACACGCTCGCCGTCAATTCTGACAGCACCTTGCTTAATCATACGCATAGCCTCAGAAGTACTTGGCGTTAAATTCGCCTGCTTAAGTAAATTAGCTATTGGTATCTCACCATTTTTCACTGTTAAAACTAGCTCAGGCAAATCTTCTGGCAATTTACCATGCTTAAAACGCGCCACAAAATCTTTATATACACGCACAGCCGCCGCACGACTATGAAAACGTTCTACAATTTCTTGTGAAAATTCTACCTTAATATCACGCGGATTTTTGCCCTTCTCAACCGACTGTTTCCACTCTTGAATTTCCGCAGGCGTTTTAAAGCTCAACAAATCAATATAACGCCACATTAAGCTATCAGAAATCGACATAAGTTTACCAAACATTTGCTCAGGAGGCTCATCAATACCAATATAATTATTCAAAGACTTAGACATTTTCTGTACCCCATCCAAACCCTCCAAAATCGGCATAGTTAGCACCACCTGTGGCCTTTGCCCAGCCTGTTTTTGTAACTCACGCCCGACTAATAAATTAAATTTTTGATCCGTACCGCCCAACTCCACATCCGCCTTTAACTCCACAGAATCATAACCCTGTATCAATGGATACAAAAACTCATGAATAGCAATAGGCTGTCCACTAGTATAACGCTTATTAAAATCATCCCGCTCTAACATTCGCGCCACAGTATGTTGTGCAGCCAACTTAATTAAACCACCCGCATCCATTTTATTCATCCATTCCGAATTAAAACAAATTTGGGTAGTATCAGGATCAAGAATTTTATAAATTTGCGTCTGATAAGTTCGTGCATTTTCCAACACATCTTCACGAGAAAGTGGTTTACGAGTAATATTTTTACCCGTTGGATCGCCAATCATACCCGTAAAATCACCAATTAAAAATAAAATTGTATGCCCTAATTTTTGGAACTGACGCAACTTATTCAATAGTACCGTATGCCCTAAATGTAAATCTGGAGCTGTCGGATCAAAACCAGCTTTAATGCGTAAAGATTTGCCACTTTCTAAACGAGAACGTAGTTCAGACTCTAATAAAATTTCCTCAGTTCCTTGTTTTATTTGACTTAAAGCCTCATTCAATGCTGACATAGAATTCCTATAATAGTTAAGATAAATTTTTATTATAGCATAAATTCAATACTGAAGTAGACACCAATATTATCAACTCACCTAGAACTTACGCATTGACAAACCAATTTTTTTTTTCTCCTTTGAGTCCAAAGCTTTAGCTTTTGAAGGTCCAAAGCTAAAGCTTTGGACTCCAAGTCAGTTATAAAATTTAACACTTTGTTTTTATTAAAAAATAAACAAATTATGCTGCGTAAGTCCTATCACCTTAGCATAATTTACTCATTCCTAATTTAACTACCAAATTTAGCTAAAATTAAAAATTTTCTTAGCAAAAATTAATTAGTAAAAAATTAATTTATTGATTATTAAAGGCTTCTTTATATATATTGTTTTTATACTTCAAATAATTTATAGTTTTTTATAAAAACGAGGTTTTTATTCACACATTATTTATATAATCATTTATTGACACTTGATTTCAAGCTTGTTAAATTTGTCACACATTTTTTGCAAAAATAGCAAAATTGCAATGAACATTATCAAAATAATAAATAAATTTATATTATTAACATTAATTTTATTGCATTATGCCTGTAACTCACAAAAGAATGAGGAAAACGCACCACAAAAAAAATTGTGGCTTTGCAAGGAAATTACATCACAGATTTTTATTTATGTACTGAACCATAAATTATTTAACATCTTGGAGTCCAAAGCTTTAGCTTTGGCTGGTCGCCCAAAGCTAAAGCTTCTTCACTCCAAATGAAACGTAATAAGCGTAGCTAAGTAAGCGTAGCTAATATATCAGATTATTCTTGCAAGGGTACTTACCCCGACAGACTGAAACTTTAAAAATCCAGTAACATTAGTTGAAAACACCAACACAAGAGGAATAAGCCAAAAAAATGTCCTTATCAATGAATTATGTATTTGAACCACGTCTAACACTCTCAGAAGTGCTCGCAAAATTTTTCTACAAACGCTTTCATTACGTTAAATTACCCCCTAAATTCAAAGGATATGATTTTAGCATTGAATCGGGTTTAAGTCGAAAACCCGATTCTAAACTCAAATTCCGACTAGTTCTGATAATTAGCCTGTTTATTGCTCTACCCTTTATTTGGGGAATTAAGAGTAGTTCTGATGCTTCAATGATAATGAACCCCAAATTTATGAAGCAAAACACGCTAATCATCCCCTTGAACCTTCCTCAAGTAAACCCAAGTAATGTTTCTCAAAAGCCATTTGACTGCAAAACTGGACAACAGGCTGCAACATTCACAGTTCACTGTCAAATCAAAAGTCCATTGGCTAAACTAACTGACATAGAGGATTTCTCAAAGCCACTAGTTGCTCAATTCCTCAAAATATTTAAACCAACAATTGATATTGAGCGTGAGAAGCAAATAGATGACCAATTTAGCCTAATTTACAAACAAAAGGGAAAAACCAGCGAGATATTAGCTGCGGAGTACTCCAATAACGGCAAGATTTACAGAGCAATACGCTACACAGATAAAAAAACCAAAACTACTGATTATTACACTCCAGCAGGAGAGCGTTTACAAAAAATCTCCCTACTCAGTATCCCAGTCAAAAATATTACCCGCATCAGTTCTCCCTTTGGTATGCGTAAACATCCGATTTTAAAAATATATAAACTCCACACTGGCATTGACTATGCGGCAGCATGGGGCACACCAGTTTTTGCTGGCGGAGATGCCACGGTAAAATTTATAGGTAGAAAACACGGCTATGGAAAAGTAATTAGCTTAGAACATCACCAACGGGTTATCAGTTTATATGCACACCTATCAAAATTCGCTAAAAACTTGCAAGTTGGGAATGAAGTTAAACAAGGAGAAATTATTGGCTATATTGGTCAAAGTGGACGAGCAACTGGCCCTCATTTACATTATGAAATTAGAGTAGATGACAAACCTATTAACCCAGAACAATTTGCCAAATCTCCGCTCACGCTAACAATTACCAAAAAGCATCAAGCCGACTTTCTGAAACATAGCCACGTACTCACAGCAAAATTAGATAACCTCAATTATTTGTCGCCAACAACGATTCAACTGGCACAAAATAACCATTAATAAATTAGATTTTAGAGATTAAACTTGTCCGGAAATAAGGATTTTCTATTTAACTTGGAACGAAGCGAAGAAGCTTTAGCTTTGGGCTACAT
>JALWSU010000313.1 GCA_026993485.1 Thiotrichaceae bacterium
TATTTATAACTTATTCGGCAGAGGATTTCCTTATGGCACACTTACTGTTAATGTACTAGGAAGCTGGTTAATGGGCTTTTTATATATTTTGATGTTGGAACGTTTTACTAATGTTGAATTGCGAGCTGCTTTATTAATCGGTTTACTCGGCGCATTTACCACCTTTTCCACCTTTTCTTTGGAAACTTTGAATCTAATAGAAACTGGGGAACTAAGCAAAGCTTTATTAAATATTTTTATAAGTATTTCATTGTGTTTATTTGCAACTTGGTTAGGAATGCTATTAGCAAGACAATTATGAAGCAAATTACTATGGTACGGGTTTACCTAACTGAATCAGAAGGTAAACTCAATAATTTATTGGATTATCTACATGGCAAAGTTCGCGGAGTTACAGTGCTAAGAGGCATTAGCGGCTTTGGACAATCAGGTAAATTACATTCTGCCCATCTGGTTGATTTATCTTTAGATTTACCAGTTATTATCGAATTTTTTGATACACCTGAAAAAGTCAGCCAGATTTTATCTGAGTTAAAAAACCTAGTTGAACCAAATCATATTGTATATTGGTCAGCTTCAGTCATCGACAATCATTAAAACTAAAATATCATGCTTGATCCAAATTTATTACGCAATCATTTAGATGAAGTGACGGAAAAGCTCGCTCATCGTGGTTTTATAGTTGAGCGCGAGCGCATAGAAAAGCTAGAAACAGCTCGTAAACAATGCCAAATTGAAACACAACAATTACAAAGCGAGCGCAATCGCAGTTCCAAAGCTATTGGCAAAGCTAAAGCTGCTGGCGAAGATATTACCCCAATACTAGAAAGTGTTTCTAAGCTTGGAGAGCAACTTAAAGCCCGTGAAACTCAATTAGAGGCTATTCAGGCACAACTGAATGATATACAAATGGGAATGCCGAATATTCCCCATGAAACTGTCCCTATAGGACGTACTGAAGCCGATAATGTTGAAATACGCCGCTGGGGAGAGCCGAAACAATTTGAATTTACTCCAAAAGATCATGTTGATTTAGGAACCAAATTAGGACTACTTGATTTTGAAACTGCTGCCAAAATTGCGGGTTCACGTTTTTCAGTAATGCGCGGAAGCTTGGCACGCTTGCACCGAGCATTGATTCAATTCATGCTAGATTTGCACACCGAAGAACATGGTTATACTGAAGTCCAAGTACCCTATATGGTTAATACTGATAGCCTACGTGGCACAGGGCAATTGCCGAAATTTGCCGCAGATTTATTTCATATTCCAGAACAAGATTATTATTTAATACCAACAGCCGAAGTACCGGTAACAAATATTGCCCGTGATGTGATTTGGAATGCTGAAGATTTACCCGTAAAATTTGTTGCTCATACTCCCTGTTTTCGCAGCGAAGCGGGAAGTTATGGCAAAGATACACGCGGCATGATTCGACAACATCAATTTGAAAAAGTTGAATTAGTACAAATGGTTAAACCAGATACTTCCTATGAAACTTTAGAAAGTTTAACTGGACATGCTGAAACCGTATTGCAGCGTTTAGAATTACCTTATCGAGTTGTCAGCTTATGCACCGGAGATTTAGGTTTTTCTGCGGCAAAAACTTATGATTTAGAAGTCTGGTTACCCGGGCAAGACAAATATCGAGAAATTTCTTCATGCAGTAATTTTGAAGATTTTCAAGCACGCCGTATGAAAGCGCGTTGGCGTTCACCAGAAATAAAGAAACCACAATTATTACATACACTTAATGGATCAGGTTTAGCCGTAGGGCGTACATTAGTTGCGATAATGGAAAATTATCAAGATGAGAATGGGCGCATTGCAATTCCAACAGTTCTACACAATTATATGGGTGGACAAACTCATATTGAATAAGAAAATCGGATTAAATACTAATTACTTAGGATTGATTTAAATGACTGAAGAAAATAATGCAGAAAAGCTATCAGCAGAAACTCAAATGGCTCTCCAAAGCGGAATCTCAGCCTTTGAAACTAAACAATTTGTTCGCGCATATCAATTATTATCTCCCTTAGCAGAAGACGGTAATGTTGAAGCACAATATCGCCTAGCAATAATGGCTCAAAATGGCTTAGGTATGGTTGTAAATGCAAAAGAAGCGGAGCGTTGGATGCGGGCAGCAGCAGAATCCGGTTTTGATTTAGCCCAACACGGTTTAGGATTTATGTATTTGCAGGGAGAATGCGTTGAACAAGATTATGAACAAGCAATTCATTGGTTTCGTTTAGCCGCAGAACAAGGTTTAGCTGGAGCGCAAACTACTTTAGGGAATATGTACGAAAATGGACTAGGCGTAGAAAAGGATTCAGAGGAAGCAAAACGCTGGTATGCTAAGGCTGGGTTTTAGGTAAGGTTTGGAACAACTTGTTGGTAAGTAACCGATTACTACCAGACAGGAAATAGTTGTCTGAACTGTGATTTCTGTGATTAACTGATAGACTATGATAAAAAAAGTTAATCAAAATCATAGTTAATCATTTAATCACAGAAATCACAGTTCAGACAATCAAATCTGTGATTAACTGATAGACTATGATAAAAAAAGTTAATCAAAATCATAGTTAATCATTTAATCACAGAAATCACAGTTCAGACAATCAAATCTGTGATTAACTGATAGACTATGATAAAAAAAAGTTAATCCAAATCAGAGTTAATCATTTAATTACTGTTTGTTTTTGCAATGTTATAATAAATAACAATGCTTTCCACAATATGTACAATTACTCTAACTCTGGCTTGGGAAGTCCAAGCTTATCTTGCAATTCTTGATACCAAGCACGAACAAATTCAAAAATGATCAAATAATCTGTTTCTATTTGACAATCTTGCGCTAAAGCTAGAAATTGTACTGCCCAATCGCTCGGTGGGGGCGACAAGGTTTTAGGTATCGTATGTGTTTTTCTACGCCTGAAAGTCAGTTCCAATGCTTGCCATACTTTTTTCAAATCGCATGTGTGGTTGTGAGTCAATAGATAAATATCTACTAAGTCTTTAGCGAATTTCTTTCACGGGGCAAGGTATAAGCATGTAATTTTTCAGCAAGTTGTTGTTCTTTGGAAATTACATCAATATTAACGCTTGAAATACCAGCAAAATCTAGCAAATTTGTTGGTGTTAATGTTTCTAAAGGTTCAATAATCACATCTCCGACACCCACATCAACATGAAATTTGGTAAAAGTCCGATTATCCATTTTTGCTTCTATTGGAAATCTACCACCTCCATAGTGCATAACCGCCTTTCATAACAAACGCAGGGGGTTGCATGTTAAAAATTCTTGCCAAAAATCTATCAAAAGCAACTTTTTTATAAAGACGATCAAAATTAAGTCCCTGTGTTCTTGCTTTTTGCTTTAACCTAGCTTCCAGTGCCGTGCGAAATGCTTTCGAGGCAAAAGTTTTTTTTCAAAAAACTTTTGCCTCGAAGGCTGTTCTGTAGGTTTTTACAACTTTCATTATCGTCCTATTTCCTTGAGCAATTCTAGGAATATTTGTGTCGTTGAGTTGACGCGACTATTTTCTTTAATATCTTTAATTTGATTTTGCAGAATCAATCCTCGCTGCAAAAATTCTCTGAGGGCTTGGCGGAGAATGTCCCTTGAAACACTATCCGTTGCAATCAAATCAAATAGGGTACGCAAAGGCTTGGTTACCAAAAATTCGTCTCTAAAGTCAATATCTTGTTTAGGAATTTCACCTTTATGTAGCACCAAACATTTAGGTGGTTGCTTTCTAAAGCTTTTGGGTAGTGTAACATGGAGTTTAGCAGGCATTACATCAGAAATATCAAATATTTGCAACGCGCTTTCATGCGAATAAATAGCTTGTGGTTGCCCTTTGCTATCGTGTGACCAAAGTGTCCAAAGCGCAAGCTCAGAATCTGGGTGTTGTGGAAAATCTACTAACCTATAAATACCGTGCCATTCTCTCACCCAATTGCCAATCCGTACATGATAGGGATGATTATTTTTTTTAAAGCCAGATTCAATAGCTTGTTTAGCCGTAAACAAGCCATATTGACTTGCCACTATTTCAAAAAGCTTATGCTTATTTTGAATGCTTGAATGAGACATGATTTAGTTTTTTTACAAAAAGCACTCAAAAATCTCTTGACATCCAAATATCTGAACTGTGATTTCTGTGATTAACTGATAGACTATGATAAAAAAAAGTTAATCCAAATCAGAGTTAATCACTTAATCACAAAAATCACAGTTCAGACAATCAAAAAAGCACTCAAAAAAATCTTGACATCCAAATATCTGAACTGTGATTTCTGTGATTAACTGATAGACTATGATAAAAAAAACTAATAAAAATCATAGTTAATCAGTTAATCACAAAAATCACAGTTCAGACAATCAAAAAAGCACTCAAAAATCTCTTGACATTCAAATATCTGAACTGTGATTTCTGTGATTAACTGATAGACTATGATAAAAAAAAGTTAATCCAAATCAGAGTTAATCACTTAATCACATAAATCACAGTTCAGACAATTTTTCAGAACTGAAACTAGGTTAGTTTTTATAATATTTCTTAATATCCGCCTCACTCATTCGCGTTAGGGCTTCTTTTGGTAAATAATTTGAGAGGAGTTCCCAAGCTAAGTCTAAGGTTTCAATAATAGTACGATCTGTGGTTTCTCCTTGTCCAATAAAGCGTTTTTCAAAGGCTTCAGCAAATTTTAGATATGCTCTATCTCGTTCTGAGAGTTCTTCTGCTCCAATAATTGAAGCTAAATTACGCGCCTCTAATGCACGGGTGTAGGAGGCATAGATTTGGTTAGCTAAACGTCCATGTTCTTCTCGTGTATTATCTGTGCCAATTCCGTCTTTCATTAGGCGTGATAAAGAGGGTGGAACGTTGACGGGTGGATAAATGTTGTGTAATTCTCGGCTTAAAACGATTTGACCTTCTGTTATATAGCCCGTTAAATCTGGAATTGGGTGGGTGATGTCGTCGCTGGGCATACTGACAACTGGTACCATTGTAATGGAGCCGGGACGATTTTTGAGACGACCGGCGCGTTCATAAATGCTGGCAAGATCGGAATATAAGTAACCTGGATAGCCTTTACGCGCTGGGACTTCTCCTTTAGCAGTGGCTACTTCGCGCAAGGCTTCTGCGTAGTTGGTCATATCTGTCATGACAACTAATATATGAAGATCTAAGTCATAAGCTAGGTATTCGGCTGCGGTTAGGGCGGTGCGGGGTAAAATCAGTCGTTCCATCGGTGGATCATCGGCGTGATTGATAAACATAACTACGTTGTTGAGTACGCCGCTGGATTCAAATTGTTCTTGAAAAAACCTAGCATCTGCATAGGATACGCCCATGGCTGCGAAGACGACAGCAAATTGTGATTCTTTTCCGGGAAGTTTGGCTTGACGAACAATTTGTGCTGCAAGGCGGTTATGCGGCAAGCCAGAGCCAGAAAATATCGGTAATTTTTGACCACGCACTAATGAATTTAAGCCATCTATGGTGGAAATACCAGTTTGAATAAATTCACTGGGATATGCGCGTGCAGCAGGATTGACGGAGGAGCCATTGACATTACGCTGTAAGCTGGAAATAATTGGCGGACGATTATCACGCGGTTCGCCAATACCATTGAATACGCGCCCCAATAAATCTGGAGAAAGTGGCAATTCAAAGGGTTTTTCTAAAAAGCGTACCCAAGTATTTTCTATATCCAGATCCGCAGTTCCTTCAAAAACTTGAACTAGTACTATATCTTTAGTTGTTTCTATGACTTGCCCATTGCGCTTTCGCCCATTGTAATCGCGTATTAAGACTCTATCACCTAATGCTACATTGGGAATACCGTGTAGAAATAATAAGGCATCGCGCACTGCCGAATTCATGCGATATTCTTTTTCTTTCATGTTATTTAGTCTCCGGCAAATTGTAACGCCGCCATGCTAACATACCGCCTGCTAGTTGAAATACTTGTTGAAAATTATTGCGACGTAATAATCTAACCGCTGGAATGCTACGATGAGCACTGAGACAAATGGTAATTACAGGTTTGTCTTTTTTGAAAGTCAGTGTTGTTATTTTTGAGGGTAATTCGGTAATTGGAATATTAATAGCTCCGGGTAAATGTCCATTACTCCATTCTAGATGGGTGCGTACATCAAGTAATTGCGGTAATTCTGGTTGATTTAATTTTTCTGCTAGTTCGGTGGGTAGAATTTCTGGCACTTTGCCGAAAGGTAGCCACCAAAAGAGTTGATTTATTGTGGAATTTTTCATGGTTTGGTTTTGTTAAATAAACAAACCCTGCATAGTAGCAGGCGGGGTTAAACAAAGTGACAAGTAGATAAGTGTTGATTCTTTAATTAAAATCGCATTCCAAATTTCAATCCATATTGTGGCACTTCGCCAAATGAAGCTTCTGCATTGATAATCAAAGGGAATAGTGAAAGTTGTAAGCCCAGTAAGAATCTTTTTTCGGTTTCATCTACATTAGCCAGTGTCACTTTATCAGAATTTTCGCTGCCACTAATCTGGACCATAGATACGCCAGCATAGGGTGTGAACATTAAAAATCCCTTACTGATTAATAAATCCACCGATTTAGTATCCATGGTTAAATCGCTAACTCCTGCCAATCGGCTATAACTGCCTCTGATACTAATAGCAGGATTTATCACTGAGCCTTCGATAAAAGAATATTTAGCCTCAATCCCCCAAAGTTTGATATTGGAATCTGGGACTGCTAGATACATTGCACCTATATCAATATTAAAAGGTAAGCCTTTTTGCACATGTAGCCTAGGTGCAGGGATGTAGGAGTAAGTCTCCTGATTAGCAAAGATTTTTTTCCAGTACGATTTTTCATCACTAACGTCTGTGAATGTGGATTCAATTGAGACATCAAAGCCGAGTACACCTAGCGTTTCAGCGGGTGCCATAGGATTAAACCATAGTGCAGTTCCAAATTCTTGGACAAATTGATGAAATTCATCTTGAACCAAACTAGGATCCAATTGAATATCTTTTGCTTGAGCTAAGTTACTTATACTTATACTTATACTTAGCGAGAGTGAAATTATTAGGTGCAGTAGTTTTTTCATTATATCCTCTTTCAGTATTATAGGACTTACGCATTGGCAAACGATTTTTGTAATTTTCTCTTTGGAGTCCAAAGCTTTAGCTTTAGCTTAGCTTACTTCGTTTCGCTTACTTCGTTTGGGTGACCAAGCTAAAGCTTTGGACTCCAGTCCAGTTTTTATTTTTAATACCTTGTTTTTATTGAAAAACCTATAACAGATTATCTGTCAATGCGTCAGTCCTATTGTGTAATTATTATTATACATGATTTGTTTACAAATACTTAAACTTTAAGTTTAAGCTTTTGATTCAGAACCTGCCATTATTTTCTCCCGCCATAAATGCACTTTGGCTTTGAGAGAATGAATATTTATCGTTGTCAAACTACTAGATTTGAGTAAATGCTTACCAGCAACCCAAACATCTGTAACTTTATCCCGCCCGACTGAATAAACCACTTGAGATAATGGATTATAAATTGGCTGTGTTTCAATGTCTACCATTTCAATTGCAATAATATCCGCTGATTTGCCAGGAACAAAGGAGCCAGTAATATGATCAATACCTAAAGCTTTAGCACCATTTAAGGTAGCCATACGTATTGCTTGGGCGGCTGGTACTGCGGTAGCGTCTTTGCTAAAGCCTTTTGCTAAAAGTGCGGCGGTTCGCATCTCTCCTAGCATATCTAAATCATCATTACTAGCTGCGCTATCGGTTCCTAGGGCTACATTGACACCAGCTCCTAATAATTTTGAGATGGGGCAAATGCCGCTCCCAAGTTTTAAATTTGACTCAGGGCAATGAATCACATGGGTTCCATAATTAGCTAAGAGACTAATTTCTTCATTTTTTAAATGTGTCATGTGTACAGCCATTAAGCGTGGCGATAATAGCCCAATTTTTTCTAAACGCGCTAATGGGCGTTCACCATATTTTTCAATTGAATCGTCAATTTCTCCAGCAGTTTCATGAAGATGAATATGAGTAGGGATTTCTAGTTCATCTGCCATTGCTAGGGCTGATTTCATTGACTCATTAGAAACCGAATAGGGAGCATGGGGTGCTAAAGCTGTTTGAATTAAGGGATGTTCTTCAAACATTTCATGCACTTGTTTACCTTTTTTTAAGTATTCCTCGGCATTTTTTGCCCAAACTGTAGGAAAATCTAAGAGAATCAATCCTAAAGTAGCACGAATCCCAATTTCGTCAGCAATTTTTCCTACAATATCAGGAAAAAAGTACATATCATTAAAACAGGTAATGCCCCCACGAAGCATTTCAGCTATCGCTAATTCGGTACCATCAGCGATAAATTCTTCATTAACATGAGTTTGTTCCGCTGGCCAAATATGATCATTTAGCCACTCATTTAAAGGCAAATCATCAGCAATTCCACGCAATAAATTCATAGCAGCATGGGAATGTGTGTTAATCAATCCCGGCATTAATAAATGTGTTGTCAAACGATAAGTAATACGCGCGGAAAAATGTCTGACAGCTTCATCACTTGGTAAGATGGCAACGATTTTGCCATCTTGTATACCAAGGGCATGTTGTTCATAAACGACGTTTTCAGGCTCTACGGGAATAATCCATCCCGCATAAATAAGCATATCAAGATGTTGCATTCAATTTCTCTGAAGCTAAATTATATTTATGATATTTATAAAAAAAATTATATATTACTTCTTATAATAAATTTGATAGTATATATAATACTATAAGTTCAATAAAAACGGAGAACTTCACAAATGAATTTAAAAAATATTGTTATCAAAAGTGTTTTATTTTCACTCTTACTATGCTTGATTCCAAATTCTGTTCTAGCAGACGACACGAAATCGTGTGATGCTCCATTGATTGTCTGTCAAGAGCGAACTATTTTACAGCTTAAAAAGGAAATCAAACAACTTAAACAGAGATTGAACCAAAATGAAAGCGATGTAAAACAGGAACTCAAGCAACTTAAACAAAGATTGGATAAAAATGAGAGCCATGTAAAAGAGGTTAAAAAAATTGCTACTACAGCACTTGCTACAGCTCAAACTGCACAAAAAAGAGCAGATACTGCTCTTGATAAAGTTGAAGTAGCTCAGAATGTAGCGGATACAGCCATTTTTAAAGCCGAAGCGGCTCAAAGCACCGCAGATATTGCCATTAATAAGGCTAAAGTAGCCCAAAATACTGCCAAAATTGCCTTATCTAAAGCTCAAGCAGCTAATGATACCAATGATACAACTTTTTTGATCGGCACAATGAGCAGTGCAACCCTTGCTGTTGTTCTACTTATTTTGATCTTTTAATTTAACTGGGAAATGACATCATACACACAGAATAGGACTTACGCATTGACAAACGAATTTTTTGATTTTCTCCTTGGAGCGAAGAGAAGCGAAGAAGCTTTAGCTTTGGACTCCAAGTAAGTTATAAACTTTAACAATTTGTTTTTATTACAAAAATAAACAATTTATACTATCAGTGCGTAAGTCCTACAAAATTAAGGAAAAACAACGATGGACATGACGATTACGTTTGAGGGTGGTTTGAAAGTCAACGCCCATTTAAAAAATTTTACCATTAAAACTGATCAACCGAAATGGGCAGGCGGAGATGGTTCTGCCCCAGAACCATTTGCTTATTTTCTCAGTAGCTTAGGCACTTGCGCTGGATTTTTTATAGTGCGTTTTTGTCAAATGCGACAAATTTCTACGGAGGGTATTCAATTGCGCCAATCGAATGATTGGAATAAGGAAAAAAAGCGGGTTGAAAATATATACCTTGAAATTGAAATACCTGATTCTTTTCCCAAAAAATATGCACCTGCATTAATTCGAGCGACAAATCAGTGCAGCGTGAAAAAAACTTTAATGAATCCACCAAATATTCATGTCACAACTAAAGTTGTAACGGATTAGTTTTGGTTCGACATTATCCTGAAAATATAAAGCTAATGATGGATTATTAAAAATCTTGCTATTCTTGCCATTTTTGCTGTAGTATTCTTAAAATATCCCGCACAAGAAATAATCATTTTATGGAATACTAGGTGCTAAAGATTGCTTAGATTGTTTATAATTAGGACTTACGCACTGACAGCAGAAGTGTTTTAGGTTTTTTAATAAAAACAAACTGTTAAAATTTAGAAATTACTTGGAGTCCAAAGCTTTAGCTTTGGACCGTCCAAAGCTAAAGCTTCTTCGCTTCTCTTCGCTCCAAGGAGAAAATAAAAAAATTCGTTTGTCAATGCGTAAGTCCTAATAATTATCAAGCAATCCAGAATTTTTATATTTTTTCAGGACATGGATTAGTGATTCAAGATAACTTATTAAAAACAAAAGAATTTTTAACTCAGTCAGTTACTAAAGTACGTAAGCTAAGCTCTATAAAGAAAATTAACAAAGCCGAAACACCTGCATGGCTATTATTTGCTCGTGAAATCTTGCGTAATCCCCGCTCAATGGGAGCTGGTTTGCCAAGTACTCCACGACTTGCTAGAACTATGGCTAATTTTGTACCAATAACTGAAAATGAACTGGTTGTAGAACTGGGTGCTGGCACTGGTATAGTCACACAAGCTTTATTGCAACGTGGTATTTCTCCAAAGCGTTTAATAGCAATAGAACAAGCGCATACTCTTAGTGAGTATTTACAAAAGCGTTATCCTCAAGTACGAATCATAAATGGCGATGCTTTGCATTTATGCGAATTACTTGGCAGTGATTGCCAGCACGTTACGACAATAGTTTCCAGTTTACCCTTTCGTTCTTTGCCTCATAATATTGGACACGGTATCATTGAACAAATTCAGAGAGTTCTACCTAAAAATGGTTTATTGATTCAATTTACTTACGATATTAGTGGACGTACACTATTTTTACCCTCCGATTTTAAACGCATTTCTCATAAAATTGTTTGGAGAAATTTACCACCAGCACGGGTGGATGTTTATAAACATATATAAAAATTCAGGCTGGGCAACTACAAGGATAAGCATTTTTCCCTCCGCCTAACCCATCCCGCTGGGTTCACTCTCTTATACACAAGGGCAACCACAAGGGATTGCCCCTACAAACAATGATGTAGGGGCAATCCCTTGTGGTTGCCCTGAGAGGCGTTTCAGGATTAAACGCAATTAAATCAATTAGTTAAAAACTTATGTATAAGTGAGTGCCTGCTGGGTTAGGGGGAGGCAGCATAGTTATTTCTATGTAAAAAAAACTTTTTAAGTCCCATTTTGAGACCTATCGTACCCAGTTTGAGTTTCATTAATTGGAAATATTTGATGCCACAAGCAATCACCATAGGCGATGCTCTTTTTACCAAGACGCAGCAAAAAGTCATAGGCTTATTATTCCAAAGGCCAGACAGAACATTCTATCTGAATGAGATTGTGCGGCTGGCAGGAATTGGCAAAGGTACGGTTACGCGCGAGCTGGAAAAAATGACCGCAGCAAAACTACTTACAGTAAAGCACATTGGTAACCAAAAGCACTATCAGGCTAATTCAGCCGCTCCAGTTTATAATGAATTAATTGCCATTACTCGCAAAACCTTCGGTATAGCCGATGTTATACGACAAACCCTTGAACCAATAAAGGAGTCTATCGAATTTGCCTTTATCTATGGCTCCATTGCCAAAGCTACAGATACCGCCAAAAGCGATATTGATTTAATGATTATCGGCAAGAATTTGGCTTATGCCAATATAATGAACTTACTAATATTTGTCGAAAAAGAATTGCAACGCACTATAAATCCAAGTATTTATTCACTATCAGATTTCAATAACAAGCTGCAACAAGGGAACAGTTTTTTAACACGTATTTTGCAACAAGAAAAAATCATTATCATGGGAAGCGAAAATGTCATTAGAAAAATTGGATAATCTAGTCAAAATAGGGCAATTGAAATTTGAGCCACCCGATCAAAATGAATTTAATGGCATGATCGCTTCTGCTAAAGCGCGTCTACAAGATAGCAAATTAACTGGCTTATCAGCAGATAGCCAATTTTCCCTTGCCTATGGTACCGCACACGCATTATCACTCGCAGCCATGCGATGGCACGGTTATCGCTCAGATAATCGTTATCTAGTCTTTCAATGTTTGGAGCAAACTTTAGGGCTGGAAACGGTTAAATGGCGAATCTTGGATCAGTGTCACAAACAACGTAACCTTGCAGAATATGAAGGCCATTTAGAAATAGCTCCACAATTACTAAAAGAACTAATTGAAATAACCGAAGAATTGCTACAACGAGTGGAATCACTTGGAAATATTAGAGATGTCCCTTAATAATAAAAATGAGTAGATTCACCATTTCTCCTTCCCCCTAGCCCCCTCCCGCTGGGTTAGCACTCCTTTATACATAAGTTTTTAAATAATTGATTTCATGGCGTTTAATCATGAAACGCCTCACAGGGCAACCACAAGGGATTGCCCCTACAAACAATGATGTAGGGGCAATCCCTTGTGGTTGCCCTCAATCAACTAGTTAAATAGTTATGTCTAAAAGAGTGATCCCCAGTGGGAGGGGGATTAGGGGGAATTTCCAGACAATTCTAATCTTTAACGCGTGACAAATAGTCCCCAGTGCGTGTATCAACCTTAATTGTATCGCCTATATTGAGAAATAATGGCACTCGTACAACTGCGCCAGTTTCCAAAGTAGCTGCCTTAGTCCCTCCGCTGGAGGTATCCCCACGCAATCCCGGATCAGTTTCAGTAATTTTAAGCTCCACAAAATTGGGGGGTGTCACAGAAATAGGCTCATTATTCCAGAGGGTAACAGTACATTTTTCTTGTCCTTTCAACCATTTAGCTGCATCTTCTACAGCTTTCAAGCTCGCCGCATATTGTTCATAAGTATCAGGCTGCATAAAGTGATAAAATTCACCATCGTTATATAAATATTCCATGTCAATTTCCATGACATCGGCTGCTTCGACGGTATCCCCAGATTTAAAAGTACGTTCTATCACCCGCCCAGTTTTGATATTACGAATTTTAACCCGATTAAAGGCTTGACCTTTCCCCGGTTTAACAAACTCATTTTCTATAATAGAACAAGGATCATTGTCCAGTATTATTTTTAATCCAGATTTAAATTCATTGGTACTAAAAGTAGCCATTTTAACTCCTTTCAAAAAAAACTCATTATGATAACTGAAAACTTAGTTTATGGGCAGTCTATAGCAGCAGATTGGCAACAAGAATTGCACAATTCTATTTATAAGCCTATGCAATTATTGGAATTATTAGAAATTGCAGATAGTCCTTTAGCAGCTAAAATTGCCCATAAACAAGGCTTTCGCCTTCAAGTACCCAGTGCCTATGTCGCGCGTATGCGTAAAGGCGATCCAAATGATCCATTATTACGACAGGTGTTACCATTATTAGAGGAAAATCGGCAATTACAAGGATTTAGTCATGATCCTGTTGGTGACAGCATTGTTGAAAAAGCTCCTGGATTATTGCAGAAATATCATGGACGGGTGTTATTAGTAACAACTGGTGCTTGTGCTATTCATTGCCGCTACTGTTTTCGTCAACACTATCACTATTCAACTGCAAAACCATTTGCAGCACTTGAGAGTATTCGCGCCGATACTTCTATCACTGAGGTGATTTTAAGTGGGGGCGATCCTTTAAGTTTAACCGATCAGCGTTTAGCAGAATTGGCGCATAATATAGCAGAGATTCCACAGATTCAACGCCTGCGTTTACATACTCGCTTGCCGATTGTATTACCTACACGGGTAAATGACGAACTCTTGGCTTGGCTAACGGGAACTCGTTTACAGCCTGTTATAGTGATACATGCCAATCATGCCAATGAATTTGATGAAACAGTTAATCAGGCTTTAATGAGATTAGTAAATGCTGGGATTACGGTTTTAAATCAATCGGTATTATTACGCGGAGTTAATGACAATGCAGCGAGTTTAATTGCTTTAAGTGAAGCTTTGTTTAATTGTCGAGTTTTGCCCTATTATTTACATTTATTAGATCGTGTCCAAGGGGCAGCTCATTTTGAGGTTTCAACAGCAATCGCTATTGAACTTATTAAAGAAATGCAAATCGCCTTGCCGGGTTATTTGGTACCGAAATTGGTGCGCGAAATTGAGGGGATGGCTTATAAAGTTGTAATAAAATAACTAAGCCAAAAAACTGACAGCCTTGAAGTTTCAAAAACCTCCGAGGTTTTCAAAACCTCGGAGGTTTAGGTTGAAAAATTTTATCTGAAAAGCTAAGTATAAATACTTACAAATGTTTAATCAAATCTTCATCTAAACCAGTTTCTTGCTGAATCAACGCAATATCTATATTGGCTTGCAACATTTGTTTAGCAAGTAATTTGGCTAATCTATCAGCTTTTTCTAAAGCGGTTTGTTTTTCAGCCTCAATTGCCTGTTTTTCAGCCTCAACCGCCTGTTTTTCAGCCTCAACCGCCTGTTTTTCAGCTTTCATCTGCGCCAATTTTTCTAAAGCAGCTTTTCTTTCAGATTCAGCCTCTTCTTGATCAGCCAGCCATCTAGCCTTTTTCTCCTGGATTTCCAATTCTTCTGGAGTTAAACTAGCAGCATTGGCTACTTTAAGAGCATGATTAATGGTTTTATCTTTAGCTAAGCTTTTGGGAATAGCAGTTAAATGCCCCACTTGTTTGATAAAATAAATCCACTTATCTGCCATTGAACTGAGTTCGGATTCAGTTTTTTGAAATTTAGGTAATTCTACAAAAACCATTTCCATCTGATTATAAGGGAATAAAACCAATTGAGATGTTTCCATAAATTTGAAAGAAGTAATCACTGACGATTTAAGTTTCTCATCATGTAACATCACAAAATCAGTAATAGTTAAGGCAATAGTTGGATTGTGTTTCACATATTTTTCACCAGACTGCAACTGAGTCAAATAAGCTTGAGCTAGATTAGATTGAATTCGTTTTCCAAAGCCGCCCTGATTATAGGCTTGCATTTCTATAATAACAGTCGTGTCATTTTCCAATTTTGCTTTAATATCTACATAAGTTTCCTTCAATCCTTCAACTAAAGGTATTTGATAGGGATTTAAAATTGTTAAATCTACAATTGGATTGTTGCCAAAATTCAATATGGCGTTTAAGAAACTTATGAGAATATCTTTCGATTCTTCACTACCAAAAACTTTTTTAAAGGCAAAATCTGTCCTAACATCAATGAATTGCATATGAAGTCTCCTTTGCGAAAATAATTTCAGTTTAAACCTCCGAGGTTTTGGAAACCTCGGAGGTTTATGACCCAATTTAAACCTCCGAGGTTTTGGAAACCTCGGAGGTTTATGACCCAATTTAAACCTCCGAGGTTTTGGAAACCTCGGAGGGACCACAATTTAAACCTCCGAGGTTTTGGAAACCTCGGAGGTTTATGACCCAATTTAAACCTCCGAGGTTTTGGAAACCTCGGAGGTTTATGACCCAATTTAAACC
>JALWSU010000314.1 GCA_026993485.1 Thiotrichaceae bacterium
TATAATAATCTCTATGAACTAAGGCATTAACAATTAATTCAGTTAAAATAATTTCATCAATTTCTAATTTTCCTAAGGTATTAAAATTTTTCTCTATTTGTTTTTTTCTTAAATGACTTTTTAAAAAATATAAACTTTGTTTATATAATTCTCCAAAAGTGCCTTTAACAATTTCTTTAGAAATAAAATTATTTGTTGTGACATCATTACCATCAAAATAGACACAATCTATATAAAAAGATTTATTAAATCTTTGTGGATTCTTGCCAAACAGAAGATTTCCAGAGAGTGTTAAACAATTATCTCTGAATAATTCTCGATTTTCTAAAACTTTAATCAAACTTAATAAGCCATTTTTTAGTTCTTCATAAATCTTTAAATCTTCTTTTTCCAAAAATTGATAAAATAGTTCAATATTTAAATCATTTATAGTCGTGTTTAAAAGTATTTCTTCATCTGCATAAAAACGATTTGATTGGATAAATAAGCGTTTTAGTTTTTTCTCTGAGCCAGATTTTATATAATACTCTCCGCTGCTCGTAGAATAAGGTTTATTTGTGCCTTTATATATTGTAACAACAACAATTTTTAAATTATCTATATTTACTATCTCTATAAGCGGATAAATAGGAGGCCTAATATTTTCATTTGCAACATTAGCAACTAGTTGTCTTAATTTTTCAATTTCATGATCTGATAAGCCTTTTATTTCTTTATTATCCGCTACACCAAAGATAATAATTCCACCTTCACTATTAGAAAAAGCAACCATCTCTTTGGCTAAACTTTGAGAACGTATGATTGTTTCTTTGAACTGGGTATAACTATCTTCACCATTGTTTATTTTTTCAAGTAATTTGGTTTTATTCATAAATTATTTAATATCCTACGTATAAAAATCTGCTTTCCATGCGCCACTAGCGTACCGTGTTTTAGTCCACGACGCTAGCGCGTGGGAACGAGAACAAACGTTAACTGCCATTCAGTTAAGCCTTGAAAAAAGTACAGCGAATGTCAGACAACGAATAATACCTTTTACAAATTATGAGCTAAATTATTTGGTTTTTATTCGTTGTTTTCCATTCGTTGTACTCCATCCATTAATTTAATAGCTGTAAAGCAGGAGCTTGGGAATGAAAAACGAAAAAAGATGTTAGTCTATTAAAGTCCTTTAGTTCCCAGTATTTAAACCACCTCCAGAAAGTGGAACGTTTATTTTTAATCCAGCATTTAAAATCACTTTGAATGTATTAGGGTCATCTTTATCTTTGCTATAACCAATACTCTGTAGAATCAAATACATAGAACCACCTATATTTTCACTTCTCTTCATTTCAATATCAGCTCCTCCATCACCCAACTGGAGTGCGTTATCAACACTGAAATAAGGTGGAGGATTTGTTATTGCCTTATAACTTGCTATTGTGACAAAATCTTTTGGATCATTTGGTTTATCATAAGGCACAGGTGGAATGATAGCACCGTCAATTTTATACTGATTTATATATTTTTGTAATGCCGTTTCTGCTATTTGAAATGCACGGTTATAATCTATTAAGCTTCTCGCTTGTTGTAGTTCTATACTGCTTAAATCTATAGAACTTGCCCCAAGTAGGGTTAGAACTATCAATAATATTATGGAAAAGGTTAGTATTGCTACGCCTTTTTGTTTCTGAATATTGGATGGTAGTTGTGTTTTCATTTTTTCTCCTTCCATAAAATTACTTTGACATAATCTTCTGTTACATCAAATTCTGGTTCAGTGCCATTATGTGCTTTCATTAGCGGAATAATTTGACGACGAATACCCATGCCCCTATTATCCATAAAGCCATAATCTCTCAAGATATTACTGATAATTGGATTTCGTGGAAAACGTTGCCCAGCTTTCATTTTTTCTACTGTCATCCCATTCGGCAGGGTTCCTGGACTAATAATTTCAAGGCGGTTGCTATAAACAATTAATTGCACATTATTGGAATGCGTCCAATCTCGGTGAGCAAAGGCATTTACAATCAGCTCACGAATTACCATAGTTGGATAATCCCAAAAACGTTCTCGCGTCATAGAAACTACCTTTTCTTCAGAAATATGGGCTTGCAAATAATACAAAACTCGATCTGGTAAGCTCTGTTCCAACACCACATTACTATTAATAGCACTGTGTAATCCAGTAAAAGGTATATTCAAAATTTCATCCAAATTGGCATCATAATCCATATCCTCTCCCGGAAATACGAGTATATGAAATCCAGCTTGTGGTAAGCCATAACAAGGCTGTTGCCCAAATAATGCTAAACCAGCAATGCTACAAACTACGTCACCAAATTCAGTAGCAACCATTAAATCAAGATTTACTAATTTTTTTTCCCAAGCCAATACTGAGTTAGGTATATCATCATCTTCAATCACACGAGACAAATATTCTTCTAAGCGACGCTGATCTAAATTTTCAAAATTACGTCCTGAAACTGGTAAAGCTTCTGTGTGTAATAAACCACCTGATTGAAATAAACGTAATTGTTGCTCTCGACTAGCTAAACGACTGCTACTACCAAAGCGAATATAAATCTCTTCACGATCACGATATTTGAGTACATAAGGTTTTGCCGTTCCCATGCCCACTGTAACTACAGCTACCCGCTTGTCATCTGCCATAGTTACTTCTTCATAAAAAGGGATAATTTGTGGATGTATAAAACGACCAAATACAGTGTCCATCAACCAATCTTGTAAATTCTCTCGTTGTATGCCAGTGATTGAGCCATCATCTTCTACGCCTAATAATATTCGCCCTCCTTGAAAATTAGCTAAAGCAACTATTTCTTTAGCTAGTTGTTCTGGACGTAAATCATCACGTTTAAATTCAACGAATGAATTTTCGCCGTTTTGGATTATTTTTAATAATTCTGTGCTGCTTATCATCGTTTTTACGTTTATTAAAAATATAGTTCACTGCTGAGCATTTCTAACAGCCATAACAGTAGTAAACATCCGATGGCGATACCCACTTTCAAGAGGGTTAGTTTTTGGATTATAAGGAATATTCGCCGAATTGGTATCAGGATCTAATTGAAACAGCTTATCAGTAAAAACCTTTTTTTGATCATAATGTTTGTTAGCAGTACGCATTAATAAGGTAATACGTGTAGCAACTATCGGAAAAATCACTTCTGTCTTATCTGGCGTACAAGAAAATGTATAAGTATCAGGTGTTCCATCAGGAGGAATATCAGTATCTGTACTACAAAAAGGCTGATAATCGGCATCATAGAAATCGGGTATTAGCTTTCTCTGATTATCACCATTATCATCAAAAGCAAGCACATCATCGAGCGTATCAGCGTCTGAGCCAAGGGCATCATCATCAAGAAATATATTAAAACCATAACGCACTTGCAGAGTTTCAACGTTTTCTATTAAAAGTTCTTCTTCCACAATATCAACACCACTTTCACACGGATCCGAGTCTTGATCAATATTTTCACATCGAGTTTGATATAATGCAAATCCTCCACCCGCAATGGGCTTCACTTCATAAGCAATATGAGTTTTGCCAGTAAAAACTTCTGGATTTATAGAATAATTTCTAATTAACCCCGTACTGCCATCCATTTGTGTAAAGTTTATAGTTGGATTCGTTTCACTGGAATTATTAGTCACTTTATAACGATCTGAGCCAAGACAATCGCTCACAATAATAGTTTCACCAGCTTGAGGCCAATATTCGTTATTATTGGCATTTAATGTCAAACTTGTTGTTGTGCCACCCTCAAATTTTTGTGTTAAAACCACTGCTATTTGTTGATTAAAAGAATTAACAGCCACTTTATCAGAAGCAGGAAATCCCCCATTATTATTAATATCCTTCATTTCATGTAAATTATTTACACTACCCTGAAATGGATGCGTAGGTTCTCCATTAGGTGGAGTGCCAGAACAGCCAAAATACCCCGCCATGCGTAATTCTCGATTAAACTCATCCATAACAAAACGCGCATTAGTTTGTAGTTGTGCTAATTCACTTTGCACCGCAAAAACACGTTTATTACTGGACAACATCATAATCGCCCCCCCCATCAAAATCACACTGATTACGATCGCAACCAGTACCTCAAGTAAGGTAAAACCTTGTAATGATTTTAGGCTTACAACTGAAGTGTCCATGTTAATTCTCCGTCATAACTAATAGTATTTGGCATTCTTTTCCATTGAATCGTTATGGTATAAGTATTATTTGTCCCATCCCAAACAATCTTGGCTTTTCCGGTTGGCAAAGTTTCCCGTACCTGATTAAACCAATTATTTAAATCATAATTCACAAGTTGATAGGCATTATCTATGTGACAAGTTGGTTTCGTTGTATCAGCTGGCCGCAGATCACAAGTGTTATCAACAGTAGTTACACCTCCAGGACCTATATCAGTAAACTGCCCATTGCTAGGAAATTGATAAGCCCCATTGTCACCATTATTGTTAGTTGGTGTCGTATCTGTATTAATCCGTATTCTCTCCATCAAGTCATTAGCGAGAAAAGTCGCTTGACTACGAAAGTAAGCGGTATAATTGAACTGTTGTGCTCGAAGTTGTAAACCAGCAATACCGATCAAACCAGTCACCAGTATTAACATAGCGACTAGCACTTCAACAATAGTGAAACCGCTGGAAAACTTTTGCATCCTCGTTCCCATGCTCTGCGTTGCGGGATGCAGAGCGTCCCTGAATGCATTCCCACGCTCTGCGTGGGAACGAGAAGAACGAGAAGAAAACTTTGGTGTTTTTAATTGCATACCTTAAAGTTCCTTTAATTTTATGAACAAGTAAAGTGTCCGCTACAATTATTTATAGGGCAACGCTCTGTTAAAATATAACCGTTTGTTTTAATTTTTATATGTCGCCCCTGTGGGTGTTTTCTACTACAAATATAAATATCATAATCGGCTTTTGCTCGCCCTCTGGATCTAAAAGATATATCAGTTTGCGTAGAAGATAAATTAATCAATACTTGATCTTCATAGCTAAAAGTTTTAAGCGTCTTGTTATCTGTTGTATTTCTAATAATCCAGCCCTCTCCCCATGTTGTAGATAGTTTTTGAATTTTTAATTTTTTACTGGGACGAGTAATAGATTCGTTTTTTATATATCTAATGGATCCAACCAAGTCATTGGTTTTCGCCGTAATTTGATTATTAGCGAGCATGGATTGTATATTCGGTATTGCTATCGTTGACGAAATACCAATAATAACAATAACGATCATTACTTCTGTTAATGTTACTCCAGTTTGAGTTTTCATAAGTAGAGCGCCTTTTAGTGTTGCTTAAATGATTAACATAATTTGATATTTTTTCATTATATAAAGTCAATTAGTGGTAGAATTTAGTTGATAAATGGCAATAAGTCTAAAGTCTATTAGACTTGTTCAGAAATAAGGATTTTATATTTAACTTGGAGTCCAAAGCTTTAGCTTTAGACTCCAATATCTATTTTTAATAAAAAAATTAGTTTGTCAATGCGTAAATCCTATATTAAGAATTCCTATTAATTATTTGTTTAAAACAACCATAAATAATTATTTATTGAACCCTTATCATAACATCAATCAAAGACGCAATTTAATTGTGTTATCATATCTTTCCTATATGATTATAATTTTACTTCAAGAGGTTCTATGTCCGAAACAGTACTTTTTACGTCTGAATCTGTCTCCGAAGGTCATCCTGATAAGATAGCTGATCAAGTGTCTGATGCAATCTTAGATGCCATTTTAGCACAAGATCCAAATGGACGGGTTGCCTGTGAGACTTTAGTTAAAACCGGTATGGTTATGGTAGCAGGTGAGATTACTACTAATGCCCAAATTGACGTTGAAGAAATTGCTCGTCAAACTGTGAAAAAAATCGGTTATAACAGTTCAGATATGGGGTTTGATTGGGAAACTTGCGCGGTTTTATCTGGTGTTGGTAAACAATCTGCTGATATTGCTATGGGTGTAGATGAAAGTGCAGATCACGAACAAGGTGCAGGCGATCAAGGCTTAATGTTTGGTTATGCCAGCAATGAAACTGATGTCTTAATGCCAGCACCAATCACTTATGCCCATCGTTTAATGAAACGCCAAGCGAAATTGCGTCATAATGGTACATTGCCTTGGTTACGCCCAGATGCTAAAAGTCAGGTGACTTTCCGCTATAGTGATGGCAAGCCGATAGGTATTGATGCAGTAGTGATTTCGACTCAACACGCACCAGAAATTGATAATAAAACTTTACATGAAGCCGTAATGGATGAAATTATTAAACCAGTATTGCCTGAGCAATGGCTTGATAAGAATACCCGAATTTATATCAATCCTACTGGACGTTTTGTAATTGGCGGACCAATGGGGGATTGTGGATTAACTGGACGCAAAATTATTGTTGACACCTATGGTGGTATGGCTAGACACGGTGGCGGAGCATTTTCAGGTAAAGACCCATCGAAAGTAGACCGCTCAGCAGCTTATGCAGCGCGTTATGTCGCCAAAAATATTGTAGCTGCTGGTTTAGCCGAGCGTTGCGAAATTCAAGTTTCCTATGCTATAGGAGTAGCTGAACCGACTTCAATTTTAGTTGATACATTTGGTAGTGGAAAAATCAGTGAAGCGCGTTTAACCCAGTTAGTGCGTGAGCATTTTGATTTGCGTGCTGGTGGTTTAGTGAAAATGTTGGATTTATTACATCCTATTTATGCTGATACCGCAGCTTATGGTCATTTTGGGCGCGAAGAAGAGCATTTTACTTGGGAACGCACTGATAAAGCTGAAATGTTGCGCCAAGCCGCGGGAATTTAATTTTTTTTAAAGTAGAGATAGGGCAACCATAAAGGATTGCCCCTACCAACCAATGGGACAATCCCTTGTGGTTGCCCATGCTTTTGTCATTTTATAAAGGAACAATTAGTGAGTACACAACCAATTATTAACTTGGAACCAGATTACAAAGTTGCAGACATTAAATTAGCTGATTGGGGACATAAAGAAATCAGGATAGCCGAAACGGAAATGCCCGGCTTAATGCAATTAAGGAAAGAATACGGCGATACACAACCATTGAAAGGTGCTCGTATTGCTGGTTGTTTACACATGACAGTGCAAACCGCAGTATTAATTGAAACCTTGATCGCTTTAGGAGCTGATGTCCGTTGGTCATCCTGCAATATTTTTTCAACACAAGATCATGCTGCTGCCGCTATTGCGGATCAAGGTATTCCCGTTTTTGCTTGGAAGGGCGAAACTGAAGACGAATTTTGGTGGTGCATAGAACAAACAATTTTTGGCCCCGATGGCTGGCGTCCCAATATGATTTTGGACGATGGCGGTGATTTAACCCAAATCATGCACGACAAATACCCAGATTTACTTAAAAACGTCAAGGGTATTTCTGAGGAAACTACTACAGGTGTCCACCGTCTTTATGAAATGATGGCTGACGGCTCCTTATTAGTACCAGCGATTAATGTTAATGATTCAGTGACAAAATCCAAATTTGATAATCTCTATGGTTGTCGAGAATCCTTAATGGATGGGATTAAACGCGCTACTGATGTCATGATTGCTGGTAAAATTAGCGTTGTTTTAGGCTATGGCGATGTTGGCAAAGGCTGCGCTCAAGCATTTGCAGGATTAGGAGCAACCGTATGGGTAACAGAAATTGATCCTATTTGTGCCTTACAAGCTGCAATGGAAGGCTATCGCGTTGTTACAATGGAAGAAGCGGCTGCGCTTGGCGATATTTTTGTCACCACAACTGGCAATATCAATGTCATTACACATGAACACATGCAACAAATGAAAGATCAAGCCATTGTGTGCAACATTGGGCATTTTGACTCTGAAATTGACATAGCTTCCTTGCGCCAATATACATGGGAAAACATCAAACCACAGGTTGATCATGTCATCTTTCCTGATGGTAAACGTTTGATTATTCTAGCAGAAGGTCGCCTAGTCAATTTAGGCTGCGCTACAGGACATCCTAGTTTTGTAATGTCTAATTCTTTTACAAATCAAGTGCTTGCACAAATAGAACTGTGGCAACATCATGATAGCTATGAAAACAAGGTTTATGTATTGCCCAAGCATCTTGATGAAAAAGTGGCACGTATGCATTTAGGAAGGATTGGAGCGAATTTAACCAAATTGACACCAGAGCAGGCGAAATATTTGAACATTTCTGTAGATGGCCCTTATAAGCCAGAACATTATCGTTATTAAATAACTGATGTTACGCATTCTGGTTCCAACGCTGGAGCGCCACTGCCATTAAGTTAAGCTAAACCTGACAGGTTTTTAAAACCTGTCAGTTTTTTTGCCGTTGGAATTTCAAAGACCTCCGAGGTTTTGAAAACCTCGGAGGTCTGATTTGAAGGTTTAACTTAATGGCATTGAAGCTCCCGCTTGGGAACGAGAACAAAAGTAAGCTTGCACTCCGACTAGGAAAGAATAATGAAATATCGAGTTTTAATTGAACAAGATGAAGACGGTATGTTTGTGGTTCAAGTACCCTCTTTACCTGGATGTATATCGCAAGGTGCAACTAGAACAGAAGCTCTACGGAATATTAAAGAAGCAGTTGCCCTATATTTAGAAAGTTTACGTACACATAATGAGCCGATTCCGCCGTCAATTTTTGAAGACGTTGTGGAGGTAACAGCGTGAGCCGTTTGCCTCGTATTTCTGGGCGTAAAGTTGTTCAAGCTCTGAGCAAAATTAGCTACGAAAAAGACAGGCAAAGGGGCAGCCACATTATTTTGCGACAAACAGAATCTCCTCATCGACGAATTGTGGTGCCAGATCATAATGAAGTTGCTAAAGGTACTCTCCGTGCGATTATCACCCAAGCAGGTTTGACAGTAGCAGAGTTTATTGAACTCTTATGAGTTAGTTTTTTTTTACTAAAAACAAATGAAAATCTTAATAGTTAGCGGCTTATCAGGATCAGGCAAAACGATTGCATTACAAAGCCTAGAAGATATAGGGCTTTATTGCATTGATAATCTGCCTGTTGCATTATTGCCAGCCTTTGCTGAACAATCTGAACAAATAGGAATAGACCAAAAATGCGTTGCGCTTGGCATAGATGCTCGAACAACAGCTCTATCTGATATGCCTGCCTTGCTGCAACGGCTTGAACGCACCAATGTTACCTATCAAGTGCTATTTCTTGAAGCCGATGATGAAATACTAATTAAACGCTTTAGTGAAACTCGGCGTAAACATCCATTAACAACAGCCGATTTACCCTTAGCAGAAGCTATTAAACGTGAACGTATATTGCTAGAACCCTTAGCCAATCGAGCTGATATTCGTATTAATACCAGCAAAACAGATGTTCATCAATTACGCGATTTAATTCGTTTGCGAATGGGAATCTGCTCATCAACTGGATTGTCTTTATTATTTCAATCATTTGGTTTTAAATACGGAATACCCCATGAGGCAGATTTTATATTTGATGTGCGTTGTTTACCTAATCCTCATTGGGAAAGCCGATTAAGAAATTTGACTGGGCGTGATACTGCTGTTATCTTTTTCTTAGAAGAACAGGCGCAAGTAAAGAAAATGCGTGAACATCTAATTAGATTTTTGGAGACTTGGATTCCAGAATTTGAAGCAGATAATCGTAATTATTTAACCATTGCCATTGGCTGTACCGGTGGACAACATCGCTCAGTCTATTTTGCTGAGCAATTAGCTCAACATTTTAATCAACAACATTACAGCGTTTTAGTACGACACCGAGAACTATCTGTTGTTACTGAACTGTTGTCTATTAAGGCTGATAACGAATAGCTGATAACTAAAATGAGCGTAGGTGTTTTATTAGTAACCCATGATAATGTTGGTTCTAGTTTATTAGAAAGTTTAGAGTTAATGTGGGAAAAACCATTGCCTTTACCGGTGAAAGTTTTGCCCATTCGCCATGAGAATAATCCCGTAGAATTTCGCTACCATGCTAAAAATCTTTGTCAAAGCCTTAATCAAGGACAAGGTGTATTAGTACTAACCGATTTATTTGCTGCGACACCTTGTCGAATTGCTTCGGATTTAATTACTAATTGTCGTGTGCGAGTTGTGGCGGGTGTTAATTTGCCCATGCTAGTTAAAATCATGAATTATTCTAATAAGGATTTAGACAGTCTTGCTAATATTGCTGTTTCAGGCGGCTGTCAGGGAGTCTTAGATGTTAATTCTGCTCTGAAATAAAATCAAAAAATTATGTTACAAGAAACTTTGATTATTGTTAATAAATTAGGATTACATGCACGGGCAGCAACAAAATTAGTCAAGTTAGCTTCACAATTTGAAAGTGACATACAAGTGAAACGCAAACATAACGAAGTCAATGGTAAAAGTATCATGGGCGTTATGTTATTAGCTGCCTCCAAAGGTAGTGAAATTGAGTTAATTGTTGACGGTGTTGATGAAGCAGCCGCAATAGCCCAATTAAAAGACCTGATAAACAGTGGTTTTGGAGAAGAAGAGTGAGTTTAGCCCTTTATGGTATTGGGGTATCTAAAGGCATCGCTATTGGTAATGTATATATCATTAGCCATGAGCCTCTTGAAATCAGTGAATATTCATTATCTGAAGAAAATCTTGGAGAAGAAGTTGCCCGTTTTGAAAGTGCTTTAGCTGTTGCAAGCGAACAATTGCGACATATACGCGATAGTGTGATACAAAATGATCGGACTGTCGATATTGCGGGCTTCATTGATGCCCATTTGCTAATGCTTGAAGATGGACTTTTGACTCAAGCACCAATAGATTTAATTTATGAGCATCAATGTAATGCGGAATGGGCATTAAAAATGCAATGCGACAATCTTGTACAACGTTTTGAGGCCATAGATGATCCATATTTGAATGCGCGTAAAGAAGATGTAAAACATGTAGTTACACGGATTCAACGCATTTTACGCGGCTCTCCTGATCCTAGTTTCGACTTTGCGGATGCCAACTTAGCTAATACGATTATCTTAGCTGATGACTTAAGCCCGGCAGATACTCTATTAATGCAGCATAATGGCATTATTGCTTTTGCCACTGAATATGGTGGTGTCACCTCACATACTGCTATTTTAGCTCGCAGCTTAGGTATTCCAGCAATTGTTGGACTCCGCCGCGCTCGTCCTTATATTCAGCCAAATGAAATTGTCATTGTTGATGGAACTAGGGGTGTGATCTTAGCTGATCCTGACCAACGCACTTTATCTAACTACAAAAGACAACAAAAGGAAGACCAATCTTATCGTCTTGGATTAATTAAAACTAAATCAGTCCCCACAAAAACGCTTAATGGTACGCCAATTAGCTTACAAGTTAATATTGAATTTCCAGAAGATGCAGCAGCGGTAGAACGTGTTGGAGGTCAAGGCATCGGTTTATATCGTACCGAATTTTTATTTATGAATCGAAGGGAACCACCCGATGAAGAAGAACACCTAGAAGCCTATAAGCAAGTCATTCAAGCTTTAAAAGGAAAGCCAGTAACAATCCGCACTCTGGATCTAGGTGCAGATAAGCAAGTAGTTGATAGTCGTTACCATGAAGGTTCAGTAGTTACTAATCCCGCTCTAGGTTTGCGTGCTGTGCGTCTCTGTTTAAAAGAACAACAATTATTTATACCCCAATTGCGAGCGATTTTACGTGCTTCTGCACTTGGTAAAGTGCGACTAATGGTACCAATGGTATGTGAACTCTCAGAAATACTACAAGTAAAAAAAATTCTTGCTGAAATCCAAATGGAATTGCGCCAAAAATCGCTAGACTTCGATCCTAATATGCCATTTGGTGTCATGGTAGAAGTTCCAGCAATGGCAATTTGTACCGATTTAATTCTACCCTATGTAGATTTCTTATCTATTGGCACCAATGATTTGATTCAATATACCTTAGCGATTGATAGAAATGATGAGGCGGTTAATTATCTTTATAATCCTTCACATCCAGCGGTATTACGCTTAATCAAAATGTGTATTGAAGCAGCTAACAAAGCGAATAAACCTATCAGTATGTGCGGTGAAATGGCAAGTGATACTTACTATGTACGCTTATTACTTGGATTAGGCTTGCGATCATTTAGTGTCAACCCAGAATCCTATTTAGAAATTAAACACATTATTAATGATAGCAATACCAATGGATTAAAATACTTAACCAAAAAAATCCTTGAAACCAATTCTCAAGATGACATTGCTGAACTATTGGAAGCTATGAATGCATAAAACTTGACTAATTTCATTACAACCTTACATTGTTAAGGAATTTAACAGAATTGGAGATAATTAATGAAAATAGCTGTTACTAGCCAAAACAAACGCGAAATTACTGGACACGCTGGCAAATGTCGCAAATTTTGGATTTATGAAATCAATGATGGCAAAATCAGCAACAAAAATTTATTAGAATTTTCCAAAGAGGAAACTCTCCATGAAGTTGGCCATCATGGCGGAGTACATCCAGTCTTAGAAAATATCCAAGCATTCATAACTGGCGGAATGGGGATGGGAATGATAAATCGCTTGCAAATGCAAGGTATTGATGGAGTTATTACTCCTGAAAAAGACCCAGATCAAGCGATTCAGGCTTATTTAGCTGGTACATTGCCACGAATGGTTCATGAGAGCCATAATCATGGACATCAATGTGGATGCAATCATTGATAAGTACTGAAGCACAACAATTTTGTAGGTACACAAAAGTTGTTTGACATTTTGAAGATAAATTTTGTCTGAACTGGGTGTGATTTACTAGACTGCTATGAGATTCAGCCCTAAAAATAGTACAGCGAATGTCAAACAACGAATAAAACCCTTTATAAATTATAAACTAAATGCTTTGGTTTTGATTCGTTGTTTTCTATTTGTTGTACTCCATCTATTAATACCAAAGCAGTAGAGACGTTGCATGCAACGTCTCTACTGCTTTGGCTATACTAAGCCAGTACCAAAGCTAAAGCTTTGGACAAGGAGGGAGAAAATCACAAAAATCGTTTGTCAAGGCATTTTCTGATAAAAACAGCTAATCAAAATCATAGTTAATCATTTAATCACAAAAATCACAGTTCAGACAAAGTCCAAATCCTAAAATAAAATTCTATAAGCTGGTTGCCCAGATAAAAACATAAAAACTAAACATAAAATTATTTATAATCCTTATAAAAATTATAAATTAAGATTTTCTATAGTTCATACATAAAATTAAGGTATAATAATATTCGTAAATAACAAATTTACTAATAAACAAGCACATAGGAGCAGCTAATGATCAAGCCAATCGGCTCTGATACTTTAAAGCCATTATTTGTTTATGATGAAATCAAACATCACGAACTCCAAAAAGAGGCGGAATCTCTCCCCTCTTTGTTATTAAACTCAGCCGCAGCAGCTAACGCTGTGATGCTAGGTGGTGGTTATTTTACCCCATTAAATGGATATATGAATGTCGCTGACGCTATTAGCGTTGCCGAAAAAATGCAATTAACCAGTGGCCAATTTTGGCCAGTGCCAATTTTTAATCGCACTCATGATATTTCTGCCATCAAAGATGCTAAACGCATTGCTTTACTTGATCCAAATGAAGAAGGCAATCCAGTTATAGCTATTCAAGATATTGAAGCGATTGAAGAAATCACTGATGAACAAATTGACCAAATTTGTCAAAAAGTCTATCGCACCCTAGATAATGAACATCCTGGCGTTGCAACCTTTAAATCTCATGGCAAATATGTCATTTCTGGTCCAATTCAAGTACTCAACTTCAGCTATTTCCAAACAGATTTTCCAGATACATTCCGCACCGCAGTAGAAATTCGTAACGAAATTCAGGAACGCGGTTGGAAAAAAGTTGTTGCCTTCCAAACTCGCAATCCAATGCACCGCGCCCATGAAGAATTATGCCGAATGGCACATAATGCACTGGGAACTGATGGCATCCTGATTCATATGTTGCTGGGTAAACTCAAACCAGGTGATATTCCAGCCCCAGTACGCGATGCTGCTATTCGTAAAATGGTAGAAATTTATTTCCCACCCAATACAGTTATGATTGCAGGTTACGGATTTGATATGCTTTATGCGGGACCACGCGAAGCCGTATTACATGCCACATTCCGTCAAAATTGTGGCTGCGATTATTTCATTATTGGTCGTGATCATGCTGGTGTGGGAGACTACTATGGTAGTTTTGATGCCCAAAAGATTTTTGATACTGAAGTGCCTAAAGGCGCACTTGATATTGAAATCTTCCGTGCGGATCATACTGCCTATTCAAAGAAATTAAAGAAAGTGGTTATGATGCGTGATGTGCCAGATCATACCAAAGAGGACTTCATTATACTTTCAGGGACTAAAGTCCGTGGTATGTTAGCAAATGGCGAAGCTCCACCACCAGAATTTTCACGTCCTGAAGTGGCCAAGATTTTGATGGAATATTATCAGAACGAAGTCGCTAAATAAAACTAGGCAACTTCAAAATAATTAAAATACCTTTGGATAAAAACCTGTTAGGTTTTAAAAACCTGACAGGTCTAATTTGTATGAAACCTCAATAATTACTTGATTTATAAGTTATTTATCTGTGTGAGTGGATGGATATAAAAACTTGACTAAAATACTGGGTTGCTTATTTTTCTGATCAAAGTATAATTTACGGGCAGTCATTTTTAACCAAAAAACTTAATTATTTAACTTTAATGGGTTTGAGTACGTAAAATGACATCATTAATGGGGTTAAAAATTGTATCTTTTTAAGGACTGTATAACAGTCGCGGGCAATCTTAATCCCATCATCCAAATTAACTTAATTACCTTGTTTATAATAAGGATAAAAATTTATGATTAAAAAACTGTATTTTTTTCTAGGTGCAGTCTTATTTTTGCTGCAAACAACCAGTATGGCGTCGGTTAGCGCACCTCCTTCTGAATTTTCGGAAACCAGTAAGGTGTGTATAGCCTGTCATAAGAAAAAAACCCAAAGTATTGTTCAACAATGGGGCGATAGCAAGCATTATCGGGCTAAAGTCGGTTGTTATGAATGCCATAAAGCCGAAAAAGGTGATGTAGATGCTTTTAGCCACTTTCCGAAAAAAGTTGGTAGCGATAAATTTATTTCTATCATTGTCTCACCTAAAGATTGTTCAAATTGCCACGAAAAAGAGGTGGCAGAATATCAAGCCTCCCATCATGCTCAAGGTGGACGCATTATTGGTTCTTTAGATAACCTGTTAGCTGATATGGTGGAAGGTAATCGTGAATTTAAGAGTGAGGCTTTTCCTCATGGTGTTTCTGCGGCAGTTGTAAATGGTTGTTGGCAATGTCATGGTTCTGAAGTGAAAGTATTGGATGATGGTGCCTTAGATCCTGCTACTTGGCCTAATACTGGTATTGGTCGTATTAACCCTGACAAATCGAGGGGTTCCTGTACAGCTTGTCATTCCCGTCATAAATTCTCTGTAGAACAAT
>JALWSU010000315.1 GCA_026993485.1 Thiotrichaceae bacterium
TTTCTATATCATAGTATTTTTAAGTGAATGAGGATTTTTCAGATGCAATGGTTTATAAAAACACTCACGAGTTCGATTGGACAAAAAATCCTGATGTCAATCACGGGATTTTTTTTAATCCTATTTTTAATAGTGCATATTAGTGGTAATTTATTACTTTTTAAAGGGGATGGTGGAGTTGCATTTAATGCCTACGCGCATTTTATGTCCACTGCTATGATTCTTCGTGTTGCGGAAATTATTTTAGTCTTAGGCTTTGGCTTACATATTTATACAGCTTGGTTATTGACTCGACACAATATTCAAAGTCGTCCACAAAACTACGTTTACACTCAGCCACAAGCTAATAGTTCGTGGTTTTCACGCAATATGGGTTTAGCTGGTTCAATTGTGTTGATTTTTTTGCTGGTGCATTTGCACAATTTTTGGTTTCGGTATAAATTTCAAGCAGAAATACCACTGGTAGCGGGTGGCGATTATAAGGATATGTATTGGCTAGTAAAAACGGTATTTATACAAGAATGGTGGTACAGTATTTTGTACATTGTGGCGATGGTGTTTTTGAGTTTTCACCTTGTACATGGTTTTGAAAGTGCTTTTCAAACGCTGGGTATTAATCATAAAAAATATACGCCACTGATTAAAACAATTGGGCTGTTATTTGCGATTGTTGTACCAGCAGGCTTTGCGGCTATGCCGATTTATTTTTTATTTTTTAATTAATTTTTAATTGAGTTGACTAAAAACCTCCGAGGTTTTCAAAACCTCGGAGGTTTAATTTAATTATTCATTAAGTTTTATTTTTCCCACTTCACTGGCACAGCCACAGATGCAGCCTCAGATACTGGCTCAATTTTCCGTTTCCCCAAAGCATGTCCATAGACAACTTCATAGGTAGCTGGCAATAAACCTTCTGCGGAACGATATTTCTCATAAGCAGCTAACATGGCTTGAAATTTACCCTTGCCTGTCAAACTGCGTGAGCGTCCAGCAGTGATATTATGTGCGCCAATCTGCTTGAGCGTTTTCATTAACTGTTTCACATCTGGATAAGTGAATTCCAGTCTGTCAACATCCATTACTGGATTAATTAATCCAGCCCGCAATAAAGCATCACCATAATCGTGCATATCTATAAATTTATTCACATGGTTGCCATTATCAACACTTGCCCAGCTTTGGCGGAGTTCTTTTAATGTATCTGGCCCCAAAGTCGAAAAAAATAACGCACCATCAGGCTTTAACACTCGCGCAAATTCCGCAAAAACCGCAGCTATATCATTACACCATTGCAGCATCAGATTAGAGATTAATAAATCAACACTATCATCAATAAAGGGTAATTGTGCCGCATCAGCGCAAACAAAATGTTGTTTGGAAAACCATTTCGATGCTTTTTTGCGGGCCTCTATTATCATTTTTTCTGATATATCAACAATATATATATCAGCAGATTTATAATTATGACTTAAGGCACGGCTAAGATTACCAGTTCCAGCTCCCACATCTACAATCTGGCGTGGTTTCATTTTCACCCACTCTAAACGCTCAACTAACTCATCTCCAACCATTTTTTGCAAACTTGCCCACTCCTCATAAACAGGAGCAGCCCGATCAAATGATTGAGACACTTTACGTTTATCTAAATAATCAGGAGGATGGGGATGGGATAAGGGATTCATTTAAAAAGCCTTGTAAATAATACAAAAACTGTTTCGGATGAGACAAAAACGGGAGATGTCCTGCGGATTTAATACAAACGGTTTGCAATTTTGGGCATAAATCCTGACAATCTGTTGCTACGCTTGCAGGTACTAATGTATCGCGTTCGCCTAAACATAATAAGCTAGGACAATTAATTTGGGAAAATTCTGCGCGTAAATCGGTATTTTGTAATAATTGTAAGCCCGCTTGTAAGGCTTGGGATTGGGGAATTGGCGTTTGTTTTAAAACGGCATTGAGGCTGCGAAGTTGTTCACGAGCGGATTCACTACCTTTCACTTGTAATGCTAAAAAACGCTTCAAAGTGCCTAAAGTATCGTTTTGTAATTGCTGTGCAAACTGTTTTAATACGCCTAATTTCATGGCATGAGGCCAATTATCGGCGCTTATAAAACGAGGTGAACTACTAACTAAAACTAAAGCTTGTACAGAAGCTGGTTGCCAGCTTGCCATTGCCATAGCTATCAAGCCGCCCATTGACCATCCTAGCCACACAGCTTTTTTTGGTAAAGCTGCAACTAAATTTTCTGTTAGTACAGGCAGGCTATATTCACACATTTGGCTACGCCCATGTCCGGGTAAATCGACTTGATAAACATACCAATCCTTGGCAAGCACTCGACCAATATCATTCCAAATTTCGCCATTAAATCCCCAACCATGTAATAATATTAATGGTTTATTTGAGGATTTTCCTTGTGTTTTTAGATGTAAATGCAATTGATTAAGCCAACAAAGTCATATTTTCCCGAATTTTCTTCATTGCATTACTCTCAATTTGGCGTATTCGTTCTGCTGAAACATTATAGTGTTCTGCCAAATCTTTCAAAGTCGCTTTATTTTCATCTAACCAACGCTTTTGCAAAATATCCTGACTACGCGCATCCAATTTTTTCAAAGCACTGTGTAATTGGTGATAACTATGAGCTTCCCAATTCGTCTGTTCTACTAACAGTGCTGGATCATAATTATTATCTTCCAAATAGGCAGATGGAGCAAAGACATTATCTTCATCATCAGAATCGCTAGGAGCATCAAAAGCAACGTCTTGAGCACTAAGACGTTTTTCCATCTCTAATACGTCTTTGGCTCTAACACCTAAATCCTTGGCAACATTTTCTACCTCTGTTGCATTTAGCCAACCCAAGCGTTTTTTCATACTGCGTAAATTGAAAAACAGCTTACGTTGCGCCTTAGTTGTCACGACTTTAACAATGCGCCAATTACGCAGAATAAATTCATGAATTTCTGCACGTATCCAATGTACAGCAAATGAAACTAAACGTACTCCAATACTGGGATCAAAACGTTTAACCGCCTTCATTAAACCAATATTACCTTCTTGTACTAAATCAGCTTCTGGCAAGCCATAACCACGATAGCTTTGGGCAATATATAAGACAAAGCGTAAATGTGACATTACTAATTGTCGAGCGGCTTCAATATCATTCTCCTTGTGGAAACGTTCAGCCAATTCCCGTTCTTGTTCAGCAGTCAAAACAGGAATTTTTTTTATACTTTGTTTATAGCTGTCAAGATCTTGCCCCTGAAATACAGGTAAAGTATTGAATGTTAATGATAATGCTTTTGACATTGTTTATTTCCTCCTTTTTTTAGATTAGTATCGTAAGTGTAATAACAGTTACGATTATTAGTGTTACTTTGGGGATTTCGGTTTAATATATCAGGAATTATGTTATTTTGTAACCGAATCATAACGAGTTAATATCGTAAAACTATAAGAATATAAATTTTGCTTATCTGCTAAAAAGTCTTGCTTTTCAATCTCTTGCCATTCTTCAGTTTGATAATCAGGAAAATAACAATCTCCCTCAAATTCGCCATGAACCCAAGTAACATATAATCGTTGTACCATTGGCAACAAGCGTTTATAAACACTACGCCCACCAATTACCACACTCTCCTCATAATCTTGAGTAAAAGCTAACACCTCATCAACATCATGCAAAATTTGACAACCAGCCAAGCTTAACTTGGGATTTCGACTAAGTACGATATTTAAACGCCCTGGCAAAGGATGACCAATTGACTCATAAGTCTTGCGCCCCATAATAATTGGTTTACCCATAGTTATAGCGCGAAAGTGCTTAAGATCGGCAGGCAAATGCCAAGGTAAAGCATTATTACAACCAATCAATCTCCTTTTATCCATTGCCACGCATAAGCTTAACATATTATTGTATCTAAATGCATTAAAATTTAAACCGAATAAGATTTTTCTCTAATTTCAGCCTTAGTTTTACAATCAATACACAAAGTAGCAATTGGTCTCGCTTCTAATCGACGCAAACCAATTTTTTTATGACAAGATGTACAAAAACCATATTTTTTAC
>JALWSU010000316.1 GCA_026993485.1 Thiotrichaceae bacterium
TTGATTACAAAGGATTATAAGGATTGTAAGGATTGTTTAATCAATCGCTTCTAAGCTGCAACAATCTTGTAAATCCTTTTAATCCCTTAAAATCAAGGTTCAGACAATGAGTGCAAATTATTTGGCAACAACTCTATTGACTATATCCTTACTCAAGAGAACTTTCGCCAATGTAGGCGGTTGAGACTAGCTTGCCCAAATCCTGACCCCACCAATTGCCTCCAGAGACTTCTCGCCAATGTCGGCGGTTGAGACTACGAAATCTGCATTGTTAATACCTTTAAAATCCTTCGGAAACCTCGCCAATGTAGGCGGTTGAGACTTCTAAACACCTTGAAAATAGTACAACGAATGTAAGACAACGAATAAAACCTTTGACAAATTCGAGGTAAGTTTGAACTCTAAACTAAACGTGGTAAGCGTAGCTAAGTGTGCGTAGCTAAATCTAAATCAACTGAACTACAGTTATTGAGAAATGATGTATTTTCGAGGAACTAGGAAAATGGTAATTCCCTACGTTTGTAGGGGGCTGCCATTTTTTTTTATCTAAAATAATTTGTGTTTCCGTATGTTGTGTTACGTTTCGAATCCGTTGGGAGGGAGTGTTAAGGGGGGAGGCACCGTTAAGCCTTAAAATCAGACTTCCGAGGAAAACTATACTTAGGGTTTGTTTATAAGCTCCGAGGTATGGTTTTCCTCGGAGGTTTAACGGCATTATTCTACAACTTCAACGCCAGTACTTGAAATGGGAACATAATATTGATTTATATTTAATAAATATACTTTGTCTTCTAAATGACAATGTTTCATTTCACTAACGACGTTGCCTATGTCACCTACTTTAGGGTAAAAAGACCCCCATCCATTTTTGCCGCCTTTCTGTTTGGCTTTTGAACTTGGCCAAGTTAGACATTCTGTTGTGTTAATGGCAGCGTAAATTTGCCCTATATCAATAATTTTTGCCGATTTTGTTTCTGCTGGTGGTGTTACAGATTCTGGAGGTGTAGCAGCTTTTTCAGCAATGGGGGGGTTGGATGGAGCAGCAGAGGCGATAGGTTGACGATTGGGATAGGCTTGCGCTTCTAATTCAGCTAAGGCTTGTGAGTTTGGATTTACTAGGCGTAAACTGTTCAAATAACGTTCTACTTTGGTTTTTTGTCCTCTCTTTAAGGCGCGTTTTGCCCATTTTACATAACGAGCCTCAATTTCTTTTAGCCCTGCTAAAGCCGTTAGATTGTTGGCATCTTTTGCCAGCATTTGATTGTAACAATACAATGCGGTATGTTTTTCACCTTTCTTGCTGCTGGTTAAATCATTGGCATTCAAATATTTCTTGCATGGATCTGCGGCTGTGGCAGCGGTAGTAATGCCGATTAATAAGGCAAAGCTTAAAAATATATAACGAGAGTGGCACATAGTAATCACCTTTGGAATTTTGAATTCTAAAGTTTTGGTTTTGGATTTTAATAATACCTTCGCCAATTTGAAAATCCATCTAGTTTAGCTGTTTCGGGAAATCGTCCCTCATTCCCGAAACAACGAAAATAACGTAATTTTTTTAATTGGCGAAGGTATTGTTTTAAATAATAACATAAAATTGGTTATAGTAAGGAGTTACGCAGTTATCACATATAGTATTTCAGATAAAGATTTTGGTCTCAAAACCTGTCAGGTTTAGCTTCGCTGACTTCGTATCCAAAACCTGACAGGTTTAATCGTTTTGAGTTTTCTGAAAAGCTATAGGATAGTATTTCAGATAAAGATTTTGACAAAAAACCTCCGAGGTTTTTAAAACCTCGGAGGTTTTGACTTAAATTATTTTTCTGAAATACTTACTTACAATCTTTGGGTAAATATTGCTCTGGTAAGTTTTCGTATGTGCAAGTCCATGATTTTGACTCGGCATCATAAGTTATTATCAGTTTACCTAACAGGTGGGAATTGTCATTAAATTCAGCAAAATAACCATCTTCAGTATCTAATAAACCTATGTTGCTATATTTTCCTTTAGTTTCAAGAGTCCAAATTTCTTCAAGTTCTTTGATGTCTGGAAGACGGGCAAAAATGGCATAAAACTCTTCACTGGGTTTTTTCAAACTATTTAATAAAATAGTGGCTTCGGCTATCGCATTGGATATATTTTCGTCGGTTTTCTGGCTTTGCTTGATTAAGTCTTTTGCCCTTTCCAAATATTTGGTGTAAGCGGGAATGGCAACAGCGGCTAGAATGCCAACTATGGCTACTTGCATTCCTATCTCTGGTGTCAAGATAAATTCCAATGGATTGTTTTCAAAGGTGAATTCCAATGACAATAGAGATTCAGAAGCGTCAGCTTGAAAACCATAGGTGCCATTTTTGGGTAGTTTAAGTGTATTTGCACTTGGTAAGCTGAATAAATCTATGTTTGCATCAGCAATGTCATTCAATATTTCTAGTGAATACAAGTAAATCTCGTAAAAATAACGGGGAGTATTGGTTAATGTTGTTGAAATCAAGAACCAAGATGCTTGGCTATTTTGACGTTGTTCTTGTGTGAGCCATTGTTGAATAGGAACGCGCTGTATGTTTGATTGTCTATCAAATAATGGTTGCGGTACGGTTGCAAAAATTAAATAGCCTTCATCTTCTACCCAATAATAGTGAGATTTGAGTTTGGAAATAATTTCCAACCAAAAAACTTCTTTTTGGCTCTCAGCTGTTGCTGAAAAATCTTCTTGCAGTGAGTCTGGTACCATTAAGTGATGATAGATTTTGCCATTGATGTTGCGTGTTTCATGAGTTAATCCATATTTACTTTCCAGAGTTTTCATAATTGTTTCCAGCTTGCTGTTGTCGCCAGTTTTTACGGCGATAAATTCACCAGCTTCATCAGTGAAAAAGAGGATTTCAGGCCCAAATGCAGCCAGAATGTCTTCAAGTGAAAATCCAAAGGTTTGGGTAAATTCTTGTTTAAATGATTGATATTCTTCTAATTTATCCGTATTACCATCGGCTTTGAGCATTTTTTCAAAACCTTTTAACCATGCTAAAGTTGGTATGGATAAAGAAAGGACGCTGCCGGGTTTGCCTGATGTGGTTAGAGATATATCGTTATTAATTGCTGGAAAAAATTTCCTATAGCCAGTTCTGGGAGCATCAATAATGAGACTTAAACGGCCTTTTCCGTCCCGAGTTCCGCAACCTAAAGCGATGGCGCGAAAGTCCCAAATTCCCCATTTTTGTAATTTAAGTAGCGTTGCTGGAGGAATGTTGGCTTTGATTGCAGGTAAAATCTTTTGGAGATTAATCCAACTAAAATAGCCTTTATGACTGGTATCTATCCGATTTTCCATCTCATACATGGGATGTTGTTTGGTTGCTTTAACAGCCGCTCCATTGAATTTTGCCAGTGTTTGCTGAAATAGCGTTGGATTGAGCATCAATCCAGTCATCATAGTGATTCTTTGGCTATTCAGGTCATAATGAAGAAAAATCGAAAGTGGTCCAGCTATTAAGAGTCCGTTACCATCTGTAGAAAGTTCATTCTTGATTTGCAAACTCGCCACTTTGGCAACCAGTGTTTTCAGAAATTGGTTGAACTCATCAATTGAACTAAAATTCAGCTTAGCTGATAAAACAATATTGGTAAAAACTGGTGGTGTTTGTTCAGGTAATAAAACAACCGCCTCCAATGGTGAACGTAAATTATGTAATAAAAGTGTCACCAGCGGATGTATTAATTCACCACCCTTGACTAGGATATTTTGGTGAATGGCAGTTTCTAGCTTTTGAAGCTGCTGCTGATGTTGTTCGTTAGCTAATCCCCACGGATTGGGAATGCGAATATAGCCAATGGCTTCGGGAGGCATGAATTGCCTTAATGATGCGGGTTCAGAAAGCGGCGCAGCTTGCCCCACAATGGGGAATAGTAGTGCGATAATCAGGATGATTTGTTTGTACATTTGGTTGTTCCTTTTGGTTATTAAAGTTGTCTCCCTCCCCCTAGCCAAACCTGCCAGGTTTTAAAAACCTGGCAGGTTTTTTACCGAATTTCAAATACTTCCGAGGTTTTCAAAACCTCGTAGGTCTGATTTGA
>JALWSU010000317.1 GCA_026993485.1 Thiotrichaceae bacterium
TAATGTCTGTCACTTAAAAGATTTTGAGGCTAATCTATAAGTTCAAGATTGCAACATCTTAGTACAAAATTTCTGTCAAAAAAACAGGTTTTGATTTTGTGGTTTTAGTGTTTAATGCTAACTGTCAAAATGGCACAACGTGCTATTGAAGAAATAGATAACTTAAAAAAATAGAAACACCCCAAATTTTAGGAAGATATGCTCATTTAGCTGTTTCGGGAATGAGGGACGATTTCAGTCTAAACGAAGTAAGCGTAGCTAAACCTCCGAGGTTTTGAAAACCTCGGAGGGGCGAAAATTATAGCTTTAACTCTTTTGCATCTGCAACAACGCCCGCCGATAATCAACTGGCATAATTTTCACAAATTTCGGTAAATACTCATTCCAATTATCAAGAATTAGCCGTGCGCGATCACTACCAGTATAATGCCAGTGTTTTTCAATCAAAGTTTTAAGACGAATCGCATCATGGCGAGTCATATCATGCATCACATCCACTAAGCCATGCATTTCTAAATCGCCACCTTGATGGTATTCCTTTTCCAAAATGGTATCTTCTTCAACAATCGGTTCTAATTCTACCATTGATAAATTGCAGCGTTTTTCAAAGTCTCCAGCTTCATCAAGGACATAGGCAATGCCTCCGCTCATACCAGCAGCAAAATTACGTCCAGTTGAACCTAAAACTACAACCACACCTCCAGTCATATATTCGCAACCATGATCGCCAACGCCTTCAACCACCGCAATAGCACCAGAATTACGCACTGCAAAACGTTCACCAGCAACTCCTCGAAAATAACATTCGCCACTAGTGGCACCATATAAAACAGTATTCCCAACAACGATATTTTCTTCCGCAACAATTGGACATTCTTTCGGCGGATAAATAATTAAACGTCCTCCGCTTAAACCTTTACCCACGTAGTCATTAGCTTCTCCTACGAGTTCAATCGTAACACCATGCGATACGAATGCTCCGAAACTTTGTCCAGCACAGCCTTTAAGTTTGATTTGAATCGTATCTTCGGGTAAACCTTCATGCCCATAACGTTTCGCAATTTCTCCAGAAAGCATGGCACCAAATGTCCGATTGTAATTATAAATCGGCATTTCAATTTGCACTGGTTGACGCTGTTCAAGAGCAGGTTGCGCTTGTTTGATTAGTTCTTTATCTAGGGCTTTATCTAAACCGTGATCTTGTGTTTCCGAATTATAAGTAGCAACATCTGGAGATAATTCTGGTTTATATAAAATCTTTGATAAGTCTAATCCTTTAGCCTTCCAATGTGAAATGGCTTTACGCATATCAATTTTGTCTGTACGTCCAATCATTTCATTAATGGAGCGAAATCCCAATTTTGCCATTAATTCACGCACTTCTTCAGCTACGAACATGAAATAATTCACTACATGCTCAGGTTTACCCTTAAACAGTTTACGCAATTTTGGATCTTGAGTCGCAATCCCAACTGGACAAGTATTTAGGTGGCATTTACGCATCATTAAACAGCCTTCTACAATTAGTGCAGCTGTTGCAAACCCGAACTCGTCTGCTCCTAACAAGGCTGCAATCACAACATCGCGTCCAGTGCGTAAGCCGCCATCAGTTTGTACCGCAATCCGTCCACGTAATTTATTTAGGATTAAAGTTTGATGGGTTTCCGATAAACCAATTTCCCAAGGTGAACCAGCATGTTTAATTGAAGTAATAGGGCTGGCACCAGTACCACCATCATAGCCTGAAATCGTTACATGATCCGCATGAGCTTTTGAAACTCCCGCTGCAACAGTTCCTACGCCAATCTCTGAGACTAATTTAACGCTAATACGGGCTTGTGGATTAACATTTTTTAAGTCGTGAATCAATTGGGCTAAATCTTCAATTGAATAAATATCATGGTGTGGTGGTGGAGAAATTAATCCAACTCCTGGAGTTGAATGGCGAACTCGTGCAATAGTTTTATCAACTTTATGTCCGGGCAATTGTCCGCCTTCACCTGGTTTCGCCCCTTGTGCCATTTTGATTTGAATATCATCCGCATTTACCAAATATTCAGTCGTGACTCCAAAACGTCCAGATGCTACTTGCTTGATTGCCGAACGTTTGGAATCGCCATTTGGTAACGGTTTAAAGCGTTCCGCCTCTTCTCCGCCTTCACCAGTATTGGATTTACCACCTAAACGATTCATAGCAATAGCTAGGGTGGTATGGGCTTCGTAAGAAATTGAGCCAAATGACATTGCACCAGTTGCAAAGCGTTTGACAATTTCTGAGGCAGGCTCTACTTCTTCTAAAGGTATTCCTTTCTCATCCCATTTTAACTCAAATAAACCGCGCAAAGTTAAAAGCTTTTCTGATTGTTCATTGATTGCTTTAGCAAATTCATCGTATAAACTCCGATTATTACTGCGCGTAGCATGTTGCAATTTAGAAATCGTCTCAGGTGTCCAAATATGATTTTCACCGCGTACCCGATAAGCATATTCGCCTCCAACATCTAAAGCATGGCGATATAATGGTGCATCACCAAAAGCTAGTTTATGTTTCCGCACCGTTTCTTCAGCAATTTCGGCTAAACCAACACCAGAAGTTTTACATTGGGTACCAGTGAAATAATTCTGTATAAATTGCTCATTTAATCCAATAGCATCAAAAATTTGGGCACCACAATATGATTGATAAGTGGAAATCCCCATTTTTGACATGACTTTTAGTATGCCTTTGTTTACCGCTTTGATATAGCGTTTTTGAACTTCTTCTGGAGATAAATCTAACTGCAAAGATAAAAGTGAATCAAAAGCTACATAGGGATTAATCGCTTCGGCACCATAACCAGCAAGTAAACAAAAATGTTGCACTTCGCGGGCTTCTCCAGTTTCTACGACTAAACCAGATTCAGTGCGTAAGCCTTTCCGAATCAAATGATGATGCACAGCTGAAGTAGCTAATAAAGCTGGAATAGCAATATGATCCGCATCTACAGCGCGATCCGACAAAATTAAAATATTATTACCCGTCGTTACCGCCTGTTCAGCCTGATCACATAAGCGCATTAATGCTGATTCCATTCCAGATGCACCTAGTTCGGCTGCATAACAAATACTTAGAGTTTTAGTCCGAAACGCACCATCAGTACGCACCTCAATCCGCCGCACTTTTTCTAAATCAGTATTGGTTAAAATTGGTTGACGTACTTCTAATCTTTTATGTAAATCCGCCTTATTTAAGCCCAATAAATTCGGACGAGGCCCAATTAACGACACCAGCGACATAACCAATTCTTCCCGAATGGGATCAATAGGCGGATTAGTTACTTGGGCAAAGTTTTGTTTGAAATAGTCGTAAAGTAATCTGGGGCGATTAGATAATACCGCAAGTGAAGTATCAACTCCCATCGAACCAATTGGATCTTGCCCACCTAAAACCATTGGCTTTAAAAAAAACTTCAAATCTTCTTGAGTATAGCCAAATGCCTGTTGCCTATCTAATAGAGTTTGCTCATTAGGAGGCATTGCTGTTACTTCATTAGGCAAAGTTTCTAAGAGAATTTGAGTTTTATCTAACCATTCTTGATAGGGACAACGCTTAGCTAAATCGGTTTTTAATTCAGCATCATCAATAATCCGCCCCTGTTCGGTATCAATCAAAAACATCTTACCCGGCTGTAAACGCCATTTACTGATAATTTTTTCTTGTGGAATATTGAGAACGCCCATTTCTGAAGCCATAACCACCATATCATCATTAGTGATTAAATAACGAGCTGGACGCAAACCATTTCTATCTAAAGTTGCACCAATTTGACGCCCATCTGTAAAAGCTACCGCAGCAGGACCATCCCAAGGTTCCATAAGGCTGGCATGATATTCATAATAAGCCCGACGCTCATCATCCATTAAAGGATTACCCGCCCATGCTTCTGGAATTAACAACATCATGGCTTCTCCTAAAGAATAGCCACCTGCAACTAACAACTCTAAAGCATTATCAAAACAAGCTGAATCAGATTGCCCCTCAGCAATTAGAGGCCATAATTTATCTAAATCATCGCCTAATAAT
>JALWSU010000318.1 GCA_026993485.1 Thiotrichaceae bacterium
TTTGGTTCAAATAACGTTTTTTTTTAGTTACATCCATTATTTGTCTGAATCAGGATTTACAAAATTAAAAAGCAATAACTACAAGGATGTTATATAAACAAGGATAAAAAACTTAAATTCTCGTAGTTTTTGCCTTATCCATGCTTATATAACATCCCTGTAGTTCTATCCTACAAATCCTAATTAAGACCAGAAAACTACAACAGGTTAAATTCGATGGGTTGTTTTTGAATCAATGTAAATAATTTTACCATCTTTCCAAAGTGGCATTTGCCGCAATTTTTTTTGCTATAGCGTTACCCGATTTAGTTAAGTACAAACCTGACAGGTTTTAAAAACCTGTCAGGTTGGTACGCTGTATTTTATACAAACGGGTAGTGCTATAATAGCCAGTTTCAAATATAATCACAAGTATAAATAATTCAAGCATGTTGAAGAATTTCATATATAATATTATTTTAGGTTTGAGCAAAATAGAGATTAATAGGTAAATATATGTATAGAAAATCTTATAAGCAACAAGGTTTCAGCTTAATGGAACTACTAATTGTCATGGCTATTATTGGCATGTTAGCCGCAATTGTTGGGCCAAAACTTTGGAACCAATTTGCTGGTTCACAAAGAAAAGTCGCAAAAACGCAAATTGCTAATATTGAAACGGCATTAGGTTCTTATCGTTTGGATATGTATAAGTATCCAAACAGTTTGAATGATTTGGTTAAAAATACTACCAATAGTTCTAAGTGGCAAGGACCTTATTTAACTAAAGGCTTGCCAAAAGACCCTTGGGGTAATGATTACCAGTATCGAAAGCCTGGTCAAAATGGGCGTGATTATGATCTTTATTCCTTTGGTGCCGATGGGCAACAGGGTGGCGAGGGTGATAATGCCGATATTGTTAGTTGGCAAAATTAATCAATTAAAGCTAAAAAAGGGAGATAGTGGGTTTACTTTGTTGGAATTACTGATTGTCATGGCAATTATCGCTATGGCAGCGGCTGTAGTTATTACACGTCTAAGTGGTAGCAGTGAACTCACTTCTCTTAAAGCTGAAGTCCGTAAAACTATAGCTAAACTGAATTATACTCGTCGCCTTGCTATTATTGAGGGAAAAGAAAAGCAGCTTGTTTTTCAAAAAAATCAGCCGGCAGCTACTGATGATACTGATGATAGTGCTAAGATTATATGGACATGGGGTGGAAAATTCAGTAATAAGGCTGTTTATAAAATCACTTTTTATCCAGAAGGTGGTAGTAGTGGCGGTGAACTCAGCTTAAGTTATTTAGGGCATAAAGCTAAAATCATTGTTAATCCTATCACGGGTAAAGTTGAGTCAAAAATTTTATATGAATAATTTGAGTAATAAAGTCAAGGGTTTTACTTTACTTGAGATTATTGTGTCATTAACAATAGTGGCTTTGGTGTTGGGTACAGTGTTTAGTTTATTGGCTGGGAGTAAACGCTTAGCTTTTAAGGCAGTTAATCAAATTGAACAATCGGTTTTTGCTCGCACCGCAATAAATTCTGCTCAAGTGCTTGAAAAGCCTAATTATCCCAAATTTCCTGAACGCTATAATTTGACGCTAACAATTGATGAACCTTTAGAAACGCCAGAGCGTCAAACTCGCCCAATGCGCCTTGCTTTAGAGCCTTATAGCTGGCGTGATGAAAAAAAGGGTATTACATTCAATACAGTACGTTTAATTCTACGAGAAACAGCAGAGTAAATTGAAAATTCAAAAATCATCTGGTTTTACATTAATAGAGTTAATTATAGCATTGAGCTTATCAACTCTTGTCATGTTGTTATTGACAATGGGTATGAATTTAGTGTTCAAGGAATGGACACGCTCTAGTAATCGTTTGGATGAGAGCTTGGATAAAGTGCTGGTACTGTTACAAATTGATCGGGCATTATCAGCAGCTTTTCCACACAGTTATAGAGATAGTAAAGAGAATAAAAAATATATTTTTTTTGAAGGTGAAGCCGATAAAATTGCTTGGATATCAACAATTTCACCAGACAGAACGCCTGGAGTTACTGCTTGGCAATTATTACCAAGCGATAAGTCTGGGCTTGAAATTAAAATTGTATCTGCGGTTGCAAACGATCCAACTGAACGTTTAAAGCAACAACAGAGTACCACCATTCCCTTAGCAGGTTATAAAGTCTCTTTTGAATATTTATATGTAGATGAAAAATTCAAAGAAGATACCAAGTGGCTGAAAAAATGGTCAGCCAAAAAATTGCAAGCCTTACCCCATGCTGTGCGTGTGTATTTAGATAATGGGGAAGACTCACTCGAAATTGTCTCAGTGATTTTCGCCCATCAACATCCAAGATTTCGCCCAATTAAACCTTAAAATCCCACTTCATCAATTTTAAATCTACGCGGGCAAGTGCCGTGAATTTTAGGCTTTTTCTTAGGAAACAGATGCTTAAATTTATTCAGATTAGACAAATCTTTTTTGAGATGGATTTGAATTTCGGTTAATAGAGAAGTGCCACGCACTTTTTTGCATCTTAAAGCTAAATAGGCGCGACTGCCTTTACCAAAGCTTTTATCAAAGGCTTTGAGTAAGTTTTTTCGTTTGACAGTTTTGCCTATATGTTTGGCTACATATTGGCTAAAGGAGGAGTCAGAGAATTTTTTTACTAGTTTATTTGCTAGTATAAAGTAGTCATTTTCGGATAAGCCAGAACAGCTTCCATGTTTGTACCATTCATGGCGTTGGAGACAGGAAAGGCTGCCGGGCATAAACTCGTTGAGTTGTTTTCTAACCGATTTGGATAACTCCAATGCTGGCAACTTACACCATTGGCGTTGATCCTGTTTAATAATGCGTTTGGGTACTTGGCAATAGTTTACATTATCTGGCCAAAGTCCATGTAAAACAAAATGATAAGCAGAAAAATGCTTATCAGTTTGGCTGCGGCATTCAGGCTTTTTCCTTTTAATTTCACAAAATGCGGATTGCCAACTTAAGGCAAGAATGTAGTGATCAAATTCACCTACTTGATTTTTAGCCTGTAAAGAGAAAGGGATGCTGATTAATATAGTAGCAATAGCTGTTAATTTTAATAAGTAATTCATTTTTTGTAATCCTAAGTAAGTTAAGACAATCGTGGTAGCAATACATATTGGAGTCCAAAGCTTTAGCTTTGGGCGACCAGTCCCAAAGCTAAAGCTTCTTCGCTTCTCTTCGCTCCAATATATACTAAAATTCATGGTTCGGTACTTAAATATTATAGCACTACCCGTTTGTATAAAATACAGCGATTAAACCTGCCAGGTTTTTAAAACCTGGCAGGTTTGTACTTAACTAAATCGGGTAACGCTATAGCACATTTGCCAGTGTGGTAACCAAAAATAGTTATTATTAAAAATCAAATGAAGACAACCCCGCCCCGTATTGGTGAACTCCTATTAAAACAACAGATTATCACAGATGATCAATTAAAAATCGCCTTAATTGAACAAAAGACAAATTCTGAACAATTAGATAAAATCTTAATTGATTTAGGCTTTGTATCCGAAGCCGTGATACGCGATTTAATGAGTAAATCATTAGGCGTATCGCATGTTGACTTATCTCAACTTGTTGTTGATTCTGAAGCTCTCCGATTAGTGCCACAAAATCTAGCTTACCGCTATACCTTATTACCTATTAGTTTTGATGATAGCACTCAAACTTTAACAATAGCAATGGCTGATGTCTTTAATGTACTGGCTATTGATCAACTTGTCGCTATCTTAGGGGAAGAAATCACCATCCAACCAGTTGTCGCAGGAGAAGCGGAAATTATTAATGCTATTGATAATTGGTATGGCTTTGAACTATCTATAGATGGCATTTTGCAAGAAATTGAAACTGGTGAAATAGATTATCAAAGTCTTTCCGTGAGTCAAGGTGAATATAGTCAACCCCTAGTTCGCTTAGTAGATGCATTACTCTCTGATGCCGTGAAAAATGGCGCGTCGGATATTCATTTTGAACCAGAAAAAGGTTTTTTAAGAATCCGCTATCGTATTGATGGCGTACTCCAACAAAT
>JALWSU010000319.1 GCA_026993485.1 Thiotrichaceae bacterium
TTAACGCTATAACATCAGTGGAGTAATGAGAAATAATCATTGCTCTAAACCTGCCAGGTTTTAAAAACCTGGCAGGTTTTCTATCGGTTAACGCTATAACATCAGTGGAGTAATGAGAAATAATCATGGTAACAATACATAATCTTGGATTTCCTCGTATTGGTAAAAAGCGAGAATTGAAATTTGCTTTGGAAAAATACTGGAATAGGCAAATATCTCAACAAGAACTAGAAACAGTTGCTGCTAATTTGCGGCAACAACATTGGGAGGTGCAGTCACAACTCGATTTAGTTCCTGTGGGAGACTTTTCATTTTATGATCAAGTTTTGGATACTAGCTTTATGCTAGGCAATATCCCTGCTCGTGTTTTACAAGTTGAAGGTGCTGACTCTAACAAGTCTAATGAACTCGATAATTATTTTCGTGTCGCTAGGGGACGTTCCGCAGATGATTCAATTGGTGTTAGTGCTGGAGAAATGACTAAATGGTTTGATACCAATTATCATTATATTGTGCCAGAGTTTGAAAAAACGACACAATTTTCTCTGCATGCGGAGCGGTTATTAGAGGCAATTCAAGCAGCTAAACAACATGGTATTAAAGCTAAGCCAGTTATAATCGGTCCAGTAACTTATCTTTGGTTAGGAAAATCTAAGGATGGCTCAAACAAATTAGAATTATTGGATGATTTGATAAGTGTTTATGCACAATTGTTTCAGAAACTCGAACAGTCTGGCATTGAATGGGTGCAAATTGATGAGCCAATTTTAGTAATGGAACTATCCCAAGAATGGCAACATGCTTTGAGAAAAGCTTATTATCAATTACAGGCAACTTCATTAAACTTACTATTGGCAACTTATTTTGGCGAAATCCAAGAAAATTTGCAATTAGTTTGTGAACTGCCCGTTAATGGACTACATATTGACGCTATAAATGGTAAAAATGAAGTTGCTAAAGTGATTGATTGGTTGCCTAGTCATAAAGTTTTATCTTTGGGAATTATTAATGGGCGTAATATTTGGAAAACTGATTTAAATGCAACTTTGAACTGGTTAAAGCCAATTTATAGCCGTTTGCAAGAGCGTCTCTGGCTGGCTCCATCTTGCTCATTATTACATGTGCCTGTGGATTTGAATAGTGAAGTTAAGTTAGATACAGAAATTCAATCATGGCTGGCATTCGCAGTGCAAAAACTGGATGAACTGAATACACTAGCTAAGGCACTCAACAATGGCGAGGAGAGCGTTGCTGAACAACTAGCAGATAACGCTGCTGCAATCAACAGCCGTAAGCAATCAAATCGAGTACATGTTGATTCAGTTAAACAGCGTGTACTTGGAATAAAACCAGATATGGGAAAACGCCAAAGTCCATATAAACAACGTGCCAAAGTACAACATAAAAGATTTAATTTGCCACTTTTCCCAACCACGACTATAGGTTCTTTTCCGCAAACACCTGAAATTAGACAAACGAGAAGAGACTATCGCATTGGCAAAATATCTAAACAAGAATACCAAAAAGCCATGCAAAAAGAAATTGCAACCTGTGTGCGTGAACAAGAAGCATTAGGACTTGATGTTTTAGTACACGGCGAACCCGAACGCAATGACATGGTAGAATATTTTGGAGAACAATTAACAGGTTATATATTTACCCAGTTTGGTTGGGTACAATCCTATGGCTCACGCTGTGTTAAACCACCTATAATTTACGGAGATATTTCACGCCCCAAGGCGATGACAGTTGACTGGATAAAATATGCCCAATCATTAACCGATAAACCAATGAAAGGTATGTTGACTGGTCCCGTAACGATTTTAAACTGGTCATTCGTTCGCGACGATCAGCCACGAGCCGAAACTTGTATGCAATTAGCATTAGCCATCCGCGACGAAGTTTTAGACTTAGAACAAGCTGGTATTGCTATTATTCAGATTGACGAAGCTGCCTTAAGAGAGGGCTTACCATTAAGAAAAAAACAATGGCAAACTTATCTTGATTGGGCAGTACAAGCATTTAGAATTACTGCAAATGGGGTCAAAGATGATACACAAATCCATACCCACATGTGCTATTCTGAATTTAACGACATTATCAAATCCATAGCAGACATGGATGCTGATGTTATTACGATTGAAACCTCACGTTCTGACATGGAATTGCTGGATGTATTTGATAAATTTGACTATCCCAACGAAATTGGTCCAGGCGTTTATGACATCCATTCGCCCAATATTCCAAGCGTTGAGTCAATAATTAATTTAATGGAAAAGGCAAGCCAGCGGATTCCAGCAGAAAGATTGTGGGTTAATCCTGATTGTGGTTTAAAAACTCGTAAATGGGAAGAAGTTAAACCAGCACTGAGGAATATGGTAGAAGCCAGTCGTAGACTAGCGAGAGCATTCAAATAAAGATTTTGGGCAAAAACCTCCGAGGTTTTCAAAACCTCGGAGGTTTTTTTTTGCGCCAATACAATCCCTTATACATAAACCCTCGTTTTTTTTATACATTTAAAATATAATATATTTTTTATTCATCTAAGCATGTTAGAGAAATAATATGAATATTGAAGAGAGTAGTTCTCGTAATATCAGTAAGTTGACTAAACAAACGATGGCTTTAGTATTAGCTGGTGGACGTGGCTCACGGCTCAAAAACCTCACAGATTGGCGGAGTAAACCTGCTGTACCTTTTGGTGGGAAATTTCGTATCATTGATTTTCCACTCTCAAATTGCATTAATTCTAGTATTCGTAAAATAGCGGTTATAACCCAATATAAATCACATTCTCTGATTCGCCATATCCAAAAGGGTTGGAGTTGGTTACGCGGAGAATTTGGGGAATTTGTCGAATTAATGCCCGCATCTCAGCAGCGTGCTGAGGATTCTTGGTACACTGGGACTGCTAACGCTGTATATCAAAATCTCAATATTATTCGTAGTCATAATCCCAAATATATATTGATCCTAGCTGGAGATCACATTTATAAAATGGATTATGGCTTAATGATTGCTGCTCATGTCTCAAAGGGTGCTGATATGACAGTTGGCTGCTTAGAAGTACCGCTAGAAATGGCAAAAGAATTTGGTGTGATGAGCGTTGATAACAATGGGCAAATTATACGTTTTGCTGAAAAGCCCGCGCAGCCAGAGCCAACGCCAAATAATCCCAATAATGCCTTAGCTTCTATGGGTATTTATGTATTTGATGCCGAATTTTTGTATAATCAACTTTTGCAGGATTCAAAGTCAAAAGATTCCAGCCATGATTTTGGTAAAGACATTATTCCAAATCTCATTGAAAAGCATAAGGTTTTTGCCTATCGTTTTCGTGATGCTCAAAAAGGGAAAAAAGATGGACAGCAAGCTTATTGGCGTGATGTGGGAACGGTGGATGCTTTTTGGGAAGCTAATATGGAATTAGTTTCTATCGAACCACAGTTAAATATGTATGATAAACTGTGGCCAATTTGGACTTATCAAGAACAATTGCCACCAGCTAAATTTGTCTTTAATGATGATGATCGTCGTGGGATGGCAGTTGATTCAATGGTTTCTGGTGGTTGTTTAATTTCTGGTGCTAAAATTGAAGACTCGTTACTATTTTCTAATGTTAAGGTGAACTCCTATGCTTTTCTTAAACATAGCGTAGTATTACCTGATGTTGAAATAGGTCGCTATTGTCGGATTAAAAAAGCGGTTATAGATAAAGGTTGTAAAATTCCACCTAAGACAATAATTGGAGAAAATCCTGAAGAAGATGTCAAACGTTTTTATGTCAGCGAAGGCGGAGTAGTATTGGTAACTCCAGAAATGTTAGGACAGACTCATCATGATGCGAGATAGTTGACTTTATATTGTTAGAGTTATCTGGAAATAAGGTTTCTCCCTCCCCCTAGCCCCCTATCGCTGGGAGGGGGAATAAAAAAAACTACTAGATTCAATAGGGTAAATTCCCCAGCCCAGCGGGCACTCTCTTATACATAAGGGCAACCACAAGAGATTGCCCCTACATCGTTGTTTGTAGGGGCAATCCCTTGTGGT
>JALWSU010000320.1 GCA_026993485.1 Thiotrichaceae bacterium
GAAAATCAAAACAAATTCGTTTGTCAATGCGTAAGTCCTAAGTAATACAATCGCCACAGCCGCTAGAAATTCATATCTATTAATACTTAAGACACTTTTTACAACAATTTGATTTTAAAGTAAAACTGTGTTGTCATTTTGACGACAGGATAAATATTATTTATTTGATAATTAAAGATTTATCCTCTCATCGAAATGACAAACTTAAAAAAACTGTCCGAACTATTGATCTTTATTATTTGAAAAATAATGGGCATCACAGATAAAAATTTAGTCCCAACAGCAGCTATATTAGCTGATAGCCATGACAAAATAGATTAGTTTGAAAAAAAAATGAAAAAAAATCTTGACAAGCGTAAAATTAAACACTAAAATACGCATTCTTCTTTTGGAGGGGGCTATAGCTCAGTTGGGAGAGCGCTACAATGGCATTGTAGAGGTCAGCGGTTCGACCCCGCTTAGCTCCACCAGAAACCACCAAATTTGTCCCCATCGTCTAGTGGCCTAGGACATCGCCCTTTCACGGCGGCAACAGGGGTTCGACTCCCCTTGGGGACGCCACTACACACTCACTACACTCTACACGAACTACACTATTTTCCCGTGCTGCTGAAATCCTGTATTGATGGTATAAATAGAAAAATCATGGTTCACTACATACTCAATGATATATTGGAGTTCAAGGTTAGCTTGAACAAATATCGCTCGTTCAAGGTAACCTTGAACTCCAAACGAAACGTTAGTACTTAAAGAGTTTCCAAAAGCTGTTTAGCAGTTTTTATCATTTTTTTCCGAAAAATGAATTGTAACCAACTTCCACCCTTTTGTCGCCACAGCACTGTAGAACGGATACCTGCTAACAATAAGGATCTGATTTTATCAGCATTATTTTGATTATCTAAAAATCGTCGCTCGCCATTAACCTTGATACGGTAGCGATAATCAAAAGTGCTTAAAGTTTCTGTGTACAATTTCGCTAACTCTGAAATTATTTGTGGATGGGAAACGCCATAAATTTCTACCTCTGCTTGAATTGTTTCAATACCCAAACGAATGTAGTTCAACATATCTGGTTGTTTGATTAACTTACGTTCTAAAACAATCATCCCAATTATATAGCGTAATACTTCCGTATTTTGCGTATTATTCGCACTGTCAACTTGTCCGCATAGCATCCGCAAACCCATTTTGACACCACCTACTCCGCCATAAATTTCTTCAACAGAATCGGCATCAAGTTTTAGCACACTTTTTATACAAACTTCAAACTCTGCTTGATCAAATAAACCTTGTCGCGCTACCTGCCGTACCAATTCTGCGCTTTGATACATGCCAGCAAAGGCTAGAGTCCTATTTTTTATACTCATTGATATGAATTTTAGCTTATGTGATTGTATAACTTTAAGAAATGGTGGTATGGTTTGAGATAAACAAGATGGAATTTGTGTACGCTGTTTTGAGCCTACACACAAAAAGAAATTGGTGGAGACGGCGGGAATCGAACCCGCGTCCGCAAGTCCTCCGCTCTCGGTTCTACATGTATAGCCTTATCTTTGAGTTTAACCGCTAATTCTCCGATAGGCAGGAGAATTTTAGTGGCTGGCCTAGTTAAAGTTTCGCTAAGTAATTACTAGACATCATTACCGCTATCCTATAAGAATCGACCCCTGAATGTTTGCTTTGACACAAACCTGAGCGTATAGGCACGATCTCAGTCAGAGGCTAACAGCTTTAAGCTGCTAGGGCGAAATTTTCGTCGTTCGCAGTTACGTTTGTTTGCAGATGTATTTACGAGGTTATCTGCCCCTCGACATGCCCCTCAAGTTTTGTAACCCACGTCGAAACCATGTCGTCCCCAAATGGGAATGCAATTATAATGATCTTATTAGTAGATTTCAAGCTATTTGCAGAAATTTATTTATTAGACTGGTCTGAAAATAAGGATTTTCTATTTAACTTGGATTCCAAACGCCCCAAAGTAACACGGGGCAATCCAGCTAAATCTTGATATGTCTGAATAGCTTCATAGTTATATTGTTTAAATAAGGCTTGTACCGCTTGGGCTTGATTATAACCATGTTCTAATAATAACCATCCTTTTTCAATTAAATGGTTTTGCGCTTGAGCAATAATTTGCCGAATGTCTGTTAAGCCATCCTTTCCTGCAACTAGGGCCGTACGCGGTTCATATCGGACATCGCCTTGATTTAAATGGGGATCAGCGGTTTCTATATAGGGTGGATTGGACACAATAATTGTCGCTTTGATATTTTTCAAGGCTGCACACCAATCGCTAAGTAAAAATTTGACTTGCTGAAATCCTAATTTTTGGGCGTTATGTTGGGCTATTTTTAAAGCTGCTGGAGAATAATCTGTTGCTAAAATGCTACATTGTTGACATTCTTGGGCAATTGCTAAGGCTATAGCACCGCTTCCTGTACCTAAATCTATGACTTGAGCTTTTGGCGATAATCGTTCAATTGCCAGTTCAACCAAGAGTTCAGTTTCTGGTCTAGGAATTAGGGTATTTTCATTTACTTGTAAATTTAAGGACCAAAATTCTTGATGCCCAGTGAGATAGGCAATTGGTTCGCCTTGAGCGCGACGCGCCAATAAGGCGCGAAATTGTTCATATTGGTGCGTAGTCAATATTTTTTCAGGCCACGCATATAGATAGCTGCGTCTCACGCCTAAAACATTATAGAGTAAGACTTCAGCATCTAAGCGTGGCGTATCAGAATTAGGTAGTTCTGCTTGTGATAAGGCAGCCTTTATAGAAATCACCACAAAATTTTAGCTACTTCTGGATATTTTTTTACAAAATGTACTTTGACCCCTTCACGGACATAATCAGGTAATTCTTCAAAATCGCGTTTATTCGCTTGTGGCAAAATGAGTTCATAAATCTTAACCCGCCTTGCTGCAATCACTTTTTCACGAATACCGCCGACAGGTAAAACTTGTCCTGTAAGGGTTAATTCTCCCGTCATAGCAAGTTTTTTCTCACAGATCTGGTTTTTTGCCAAAGATAATAAGGCGGTTGCCATTGTAATTCCGGCACTGGGGCCATCTTTTGGGGTCGCTCCTGCGGGTACATGCAGATGAATAAAGGATTTTTCAAAAAAATCGGTTTCGATTTTAAAATGTTTTGATTGTGACATGATGTAACTATAAGCAATTTCTGCGGATTCTTTCATCACATCTCCTAATTGTCCAGTCAGCTTCAAGCCGCGATTGTACTTGTGACTGCAAGTAGCTTCGACGCTTAAAGTTGCGCCTCCCATTGCTGTCCATGCTAAGCCAGTGATTACGCCAACTCCTTTAATTTCGGTTTCGACATCAAATAAAGGTTTTCCTAAATAATCTGATAAATTCTCAGGAGTTATTTTAAGCGGCAATTTCGCGCCTTCTAAGAATTTCAGGGCGACTTTACGCGCAATCATGGCAATGCGTTTTTCAACATTACGCACTCCCGCTTCTCTAGCGTAATCTTCAATTATACGGGTTAAGACTTTATCCGACAAAACCAATTGTTTGCGCTTTAAACCTGATTTTTTTAATTGGCGTTTGAGTAAGTGTTTTTTCGCAATTTGTAGCTTTTCACTGGTTAAATAGCCTGAAAGTTTAATCATTTCCATACGATCCAGCAGGGCTGGTGGTATGGTATCGATCTGATTCGCTGTACAGATAAACAGTACTTTAGACAGATCAAAGCGGACATCAAGGTAATGATCCAGAAAATCTACATTTTGTTCTGGATCAAGTACTTCTAATAATGCCGAGGCTGGATCGCCACGATATGAGGTTCCAATTTTATCGATTTCATCCAACATAATTACTGGATTGGCATATTCAACATCTTTCATCGCTTGGAGAAATTTGCCCGGCATAGCTCCAATATAGGTACGGCGATGACCTTTAATTTCGGCTTCATCATGAATACCGCCAACAGAAAAACGGAAAAATGAGCGTCCAACTGCCTTAGCAATAGATCGACCAATTGAGGTTTTTCCGACTCCGGGCGGCCCTACGAGTAGTAAAAT
>JALWSU010000321.1 GCA_026993485.1 Thiotrichaceae bacterium
TGATAAGTGGTGACAGTTTACCGAAAAAGAAACCTGATCCCTTGCCCTTATTATATGCTGCTGAGCATTTTAAAGTAGAGCCACATAAGGCATTAATGTTGGGGGATTCTATAAATGATGTTCAAGCGGCACGAGCGGCAGGATTTAAAGTTATTTGTGTTAGTTATGGCTATAATCATGGCCAAGATATTCGCACTGCTAAACCTGATGTGGTGATTGATTCTTTGGCGCAATTAGCTTCAGTAATTAGTTATCAATAATCACTGATGTTACGCACTCTAGTTCAAAAGGGGGCAACCGATTGCCCCTACAGTAAATCGTTGTTGGTAGGGGCAATCCCTTGTGGTTGCCCTAGTTTCTGAAATGGAGTGCGTAACATCAGATAATCAATTAGATTTTGTTCAGATAAATATTTTGGCTAAAAACCTCCGAGGTTTTGGAAACCTCGGAGGTTTGACCGTATTTTATAAAATACTAAAATGACACCAGAACAATTTTCCCAATTAGTCGCAGAAGGTTACAACTATATTCCCATACAGCGACAAGTTTTAGCCGATTTAGATACACCATTGAGTGCTTACTTAAAATTAGCTAATGAGCCTTATTCTTATTTATTTGAATCTGTCGAAGGTGGCGAAAAATGGGGACGTTACTCAATCATCGGTTTACCTGCGAAAACCGTTGTGCAGGTGCATGGATATGAGATTAGCGTTAATACAAATGGCAAGATTACGGAAAAACTCAAAGTAAATGACCCTCTTGCATGGATTGGCAAATTTCAGGAACGTTTTAAAGTGCCAAAATTGCCCAATTTACCTATTTTTACTGGTGGTTTAGTTGGCTATTTTGGTTATGATACGGTGCGCTATATCGAAACTCGCTTAGCAGATATAAAATTTAAAGATCCATTGGAAACTGCTGATATTTTGTTAATGGTTTCGGATGAACTGGTAGTTTTTGATAATCTTAAAGGGAAATTGTTTTTAATTGTCCATGCTACACCGTCAGAGCCTGATGCTCATGCAAAAGCGGAACAACGCTTAGAAAACTTAGTAAAACAATTGCGTGAACAGACAATTTCATTTAAACTTGGCACGGATTTTGACGAAACTACTATTAGTGAAACTGACTTTAAATCGGCTTTTCCACGCATAGCTTATGAACAGGCAGTAGAACGCGCTAAAGAGTATATAGTTGAAGGCGATATAATGCAAGTTGTGTTATCCCAACGCCTATCAATTGCCTGTGAAGCTCCGCCTTTGAATGTTTATCGCGCGTTACGTTGTTTGAATCCATCACCATATATGTATTATTTGGATTTGGATGATTTTCAAATTGTTGGCTCATCGCCAGAAATTTTGGTACGCTTGGAATCGGGACAAGTTACAGTGCGCCCGATAGCAGGAACTCGCCCGCGTGGTCGTGATGAGGCTGAAGATTTAGCTATAGAAACAGAGTTACTTGCAGATCCAAAAGAATGTGCTGAGCATTTAATGCTAATTGACTTGGGACGAAACGATGTTGGGCGGGTTGCCAAAATTGGTGAGGTAGAATTAACTGAAAAGATGGTGGTAGAACGCTATTCTCATGTAATGCACATTGTCTCCAATGTTACTGGACAATTAAGACCAGAATTAAATACACTGGATGTACTTCGTGCGGTTTTTCCTGCTGGTACATTAAGTGGCGCACCAAAAATACGGGCGATGGAAATCATTGATGAATTGGAGCCGATTAAACGTGGTATTTATGGTGGGGCAGTAGGTTATCTCACTTGGCATGGTGATATGGATACGGCAATAGCGATCCGCACGGCGGTAATTAAAGATAAAACCTTATATATTCAAGTAGGTGCAGGCATTGTTGCCGACTCGATACCCGCCAAAGAATGGGAAGAAACCATGAATAAAGGTCGTGCAATCTTTAAAGCAGTTGCGATGGCATCAGCAGGACTCAATGGTAAAGGACAAGAGTTATGTTATTGATGATAGACAATTATGACTCATTTACCTATAATTTGGTGCAATATTTTGGAGAATTAGGTGCAGAGGTTCAAGTATTTCGTAATGATGAAATTACTTGTGAAGAAATAAAAACCTTGAATCCACAACATCTAGTTATCTCACCAGGCCCTTGTAACCCCGATCAAGCAGGCATTTCGATTGCGGCAATCCAAGAATTTGCTGGAAAAATTCCCCTACTCGGTGTTTGTCTTGGACACCAAAGTATAGGACAAGCGTTTGGAGGTAAAATTATCCATGCGGGTAAAATTATGCACGGCAAAACTTCATGGATTGAACATACAGGAGATGGGATTTTTAAAAATATTCCTAATCCCTTTGAAGCGACACGTTACCACTCGCTGGTTATAGAACGTTCCAGCTTACCTGAATGTTTAGAAATTACAGCTTGGACAAAAACGCCCGATGATAAAATAGAAGAAATTATGGCAATACAACATAAAACACTACCTGTCATCGGAGTACAATTTCACCCAGAATCTATCCTGACATTGCAAGGACATGCTTTACTTAAAAACTTTTTAGCAATAGGATAACGCATTGCTCGGTTATCAGCGTGTAGGCGTTAATGATACTGATAACTGATAATTGATAATTGATAATTGACAACTGATAACTGAAAATGTCTATCCAAAAATCCTCAAAATCAAAAATAATTCTCGCAGGGCTGCCCGGAAAATTAGTCAAAGACGGCTTAATAAGTCGAGCTGACGCAGAAAAGGCGTTGGAAAAGTCTCGGGCTGAGCACACTTCCTTTGTAAATTATGTCGTCAGTAAAAAATTAATCTCTAGTGAATTGATTGCACTTGCGGCATCTGAAGAATTTGGCATTCCCCTTGTTGATATTGAAAAAATTGATATCGATCCTGATATCATTAAACTTCTTGATGAAAAACTTTTAAAAAAGCACAATGCTCTTCCACTGTATAAACGTGGTAAACGCCTGTTTGTTGCCATTTCTGATCCGAATAATCTGAGTGCGCTTGATGATATTCGATTTCGTACCAATCTGAACACAGAGGCAATTTTAGCCCGAGAAGATCACTTAAGGAAGCGTGTTGAAAAGGCTATCGAAAGCTTTGAAGACACTGGAATGGATGATCTTGGTGAAGAGCTTGCAGAAATTAAGTTTGAGGAATCAGATGAAGATGATAACCAGGAATCTGCTGGAGAAGTAGCTGCTGCTTCAGCAGCAGAAGAAGCCCCTGTCGTCAAATTCGTCAATAAAATGCTCCTTGATGCGATCCGAATGGGGGCATCAGATTTACATTTTGAACCTTATGAAAAATTTTACCGGGTACGTTTTCGTGTTGATGGAGTACTCAAGCAGGTTGCTAAACCCCCCCTTAGTATTTCTAAAAAATTAGCTGCTCGTGTTAAAGTCATGTCACGCTTAGATGTGGCCGAGCGGCGTGTTCCTCAAGACGGGCGGATTAAACTTAAGCTTTCCGCAAATAAAGCCATTGATTTTCGAGTTAGCACTTGCCCAACTTTGTGGGGTGAAAAGATTGTAATGCGAATTTTGGACTCTTCCGCAGCAAACCTCAATATAGATATATTAGGTTATGAGGATGATCAAAAAAAGCTTTATCTGGAGGCACTTGAAAACCCTTATGGCATGATATTAGTCACCGGGCCTACAGGTAGTGGTAAAACGGTTTCTCTTTATACAGGTATTGGTATTCTTAACAAAGAAGGTATCAATATTTCGACTGCTGAAGATCCAGTAGAAATTAATCTCCCTGGTGTTAATCAAGTACAAATTGACGATAAAACAGGAATGACTTTTTCTAAAGCTCTAAAGGCATTCTTACGACAAGACCCTGATGTAATACTTGTGGGAGAAATACGGGATATTGAAACTGGTAGTATTGCGATTAAAGCTGCTTCCACAGGGCATTTAGTCTTATCCACTCTACATACAAATGATGCGCCACAAACTTTAACTCGTATGGTTGATATGGGTATTAAACCTTTTGCTATTGCTACAGCAGTTAATTTAATCATTGCACAACGACTTTGTCGCCGCTTGTGTAGCTGCAAAATCCCACTAAAAGATATTCCTAAAAAAATCTTACTTGATGAAGGCTTTACTGAAGAAGATGTTGAGACTGGGTTCCAACTTTATGGACCTAAAATAGGTGGCGATTGTGAAAAATGTGGAGGTTCAGGTTACAAAGGGCGTGCAGGTATTTATCAAGTTATGCCGATTTCTGATGAAATGAAACGCCTGATTCTAGCAGGGAGTAATGCTGTCGGCATAGCTGATCAAGCTCGCAAGGAGGGTATTCCAGATTTACGCGAATCTGGCTTAAAAAAAGTGAAAGATGGTATTACTTCTTTGGAGGAGATTAATCGTGTGGTTAGTAAAGAGTAATTTATGTTACGCACTCTCGTCACTATCGTTCACTATCGTTCCCACGCTGGAGGAGCGCACTCATTTAGACATAAGTTTTTAAATAATTGATTTAATTGATGTATAAATGTTGAACTTGTCATTTCGACGTCAGCGGATAAATCTTAAACTCGACTATAAAGTTTTTTTTTGCTTGACAAAATTTACTCAAGATTCATTTAAATAAATTAATGATTTATCTAAAAAAGCTACTCAAGTAGTGAATTGCGTTATTATTTTTTTTTAACTACAGGGATGAGTTATAAGAAGGGATAAGGCGGTGTTTTTATCCGCTTTTATAACTCATCCCTGTAGTTATTGAAAAGCTTCTAAGAAGATAAATATTTGAATTTATTCAAGAGAAATAATTATTAACCAGCAACTTGATAGTAGAGTTAAAGCCAGTAAAGATTTTTCCTGTCGTCGAAATGACAAATTTGACTTATGTATAAGTGATTGCGCTGGAGCTTGGGAACGAGAGTGCGTAACATCAGAGAGTAATTTTTAGATTCGAGGATGAGGAGCTATGTATTATGGCAGCCAAAAAAAAAGCAGTTAAAAAAGAAATTATCTTTATTTGGTCAGGCAAGGATAAAAAAGGCGAATCACGCAAAGGCGAATTAGCTGGTATCAATGAAGCGCAAGTCAGAACTACCCTCTTAAAACAAGGCTATCGTTCTCTAAAAGTTAAGAAGAAACCCAAGGATATCTTTGGGGGCGATGGGCCGGCTATAACTACTGGCGATATTGCGATGTTTGCACGGCAAATGTCAACAATGATGACTTCTGGTGTACCTTTGCTGCAATCATTTGATCTGGTAGGACAAGGACATGATAAGCCAAGATTTCAGAAATTAATGATGGAACTTAAGGCTGAAATTGAAGCTGGTGGAACTATGGCTAATGCTTTACGTAAATATCCGCAATATTTTGATGATTTATTTTGTAATTTAGTTGAGGCTGGAGAACAAGCGGGTATTTTAGAATCATTATTGACAAAACTTGCCCTTTACAAAGAAAAAAGTGAAAGCATCAAGAAAAAAATTAAAAGTGCGGTCAAATACCCTATCACAATTCTAGTCTTTGCAACGATTGTGAGTGCTATTTTGCTAATTTATGTGGTGCCAGTTTTTGCTGATATGTTTGGAAGTTTTGGTGCCGATTTGCCAGCATTAACGCAGATTGTGGTACAAATGTCTGATTTTTTAGTCGCTTATTATTGGGCGGTGTTTGGCAGTATTATTATTGTCGTCGTGGCTTTTAAAACTGCTAAGAAAAAATCAAAGAAATTCAACAATTTTTTACAAAGAATCTCGTTAAAATTCCCCTTGTTTGGAGAGCTGTTCATGAAATCAGCAATCGCACGTTTTGCGCGTACCTTGGCGACTATGTTTGCAGCGGGAACACCGATTGTGGAAGCGATGGATTCAGTTGCGGGTGCTACAGGAAATATAGTTTATTATGAAGCAACTATGAGAATGAAAGACGATATCGCACAAGGTATTCCTTTGGCAGATAGTATGCGTGATACTAATGTCTTTCCTAATCTGTGTGTGCAGATGACAAAAATTGGTGAAGAATCAGGTGATTTGGATAAAATGTTAAATAAAGTAGCTGATTATTATGAAGAAGAAGTGGATAATTTAGTCGAGTCATTAAGTTCTTTGATGGAACCAATGATTATGGCCTTTTTAGGTGTTGTAATTGGTGGCTTGGTGCTTGCTATGTATATGCCTATATTTCAAATGGGTAGTGTTATGTAAAGGAATTCTGGTTATAACTTATGAATATTTTTAGTTATCTGGCTGCTGAACCCTATGTAATGTTAGTTGTTATAGGGATTTTAGGATTAATAGTTGGCAGTTTTTTGAATGTTGTGATTTATCGTTTACCGATTATGATGGAACGAGAATGGCGGAAGCAATGTGCTGAACTGTCAAATGTCTCGTCTATGATAGAAGATGAAAATAGTGAAGCTTTTAATTTGAATCAGCCCCGTTCTCGCTGTCCACATTGTAAACATCAAATTACGGCACTGGAAAATATCCCAATATTAAGTTTTATTTTGCAACGGGGAAAATGTAAGCACTGTCATCAAAAGATTTCAATACGTTATCCTGTTATTGAGGCATTGAGTGCGATTTTAGCTGTTATTACAGCTTGGCATTTTGGCTTTAGTTGGGCTTTGTTAGGCGCATTAGTTTTGACTTGGGCATTGCTGGTAGCTAGTGTCATTGATTTTGAGCATCAATATTTGTTTGATAATATCACTTTACCATTTTTATGGCTGGGTTTGTTATGTAACTTATTTGGCTGGTACACGGATATTGAATCGAGTGTGCTCGGTGCAATGGCAGGTTATTTATTGTTGTGGTCTGTCTATTGGCTGTTTAAATTACTTACTGGAAAAGAAGGCATGGGTTATGGTGATTTTAAATTATTAGCAATGTTAGGTGCATGGATGGGATGGCAATACTTAGCTGTTATTATTTTTCTGTCCTCATTTGTCGGTGCTGTAGTTGGTATAATGCTGATTATATTGCGAGGACATGATAAAAATATACCGATTCCCTTTGGTCCTTACCTTGCGCTAGCTGGTTGGATTAGTTTTTTGTGGGGAGATAATATTATGCAAACTTATTTACAGATTTTGAGTTAGATAAATGTTATTGAAAGTCGGCTTGACAGGTGGTATTGCCTCTGGTAAAACCACAGTGTCGAATTTGTTTATTAAACTTGGTGTGCCAGTTATAGATGCTGATGTAATTGCTCATGCCTTGGTAAAACCAGGGCAAGCCGCACTTGAAGAAATTATCCAAACCTTTGGGTCAACCATAATCAATAAGGATGGTAGCCTCAATCGTGCTAAATTGCGCCAAGAAATTTTTACGAACAGCCGTCAACGTGAACTGTTGGAATCAATTTTGCATCCGCGTATTCGTCAAGCGATGCAGGAAAAAATAGCAGCTTTGTCAGCTTTGTCTGTTCCTTATTGTTTATTAAGTATTCCTTTATTACTGGAAAAAGGCTGGCAGAGTCAAGTTGATCGTGTCTTAGTAGTTGATTGCTCCCCAGATTTACAAGTTCAGCGCCTGATAGCTCGTGATGGATTGTCGATTGATGAAATCAAGCCGATTATGAAAACTCAAGCTAATCGGGATGCACGACTTGCTATAGCTAATGATGTTATTTATACTAACCATAATTTGTCTCAATTGCAAAAACAGGTTTTAGCTTTACACCAATTGTACTCAAAACACATAAGCAAAGAATTAATTAAATAATTTGTTATCAATTAGATAGCAATAAGCAGGCATATAGTGGTGAATAAAAAAATCGTTTATGAACAAGCTGTTAATGATCGCATGAGAAATATATTACGATTGGAGTTCCTCTTTGCTGGCATTATGTATCGCCTGAAGGGGCCAACTGAATGGGATAGTCGTGCGGTTATGAGTGGTATCATTGAGATTTTAGAGTTTATAAATCGTATTGATTTCAAAGCCGAACTGCTAAAAGATTTAAAACAGCATACACAAATTTTAGAGCGTTGGCAAATAGAGCCGTTTGTTGATAAAGAGCAACTAGAAAAATTATTAAGTCAAAGTCAATCTTTAATCATTCAATTAGAAGAAATTAAAGGGAAAATAGATGAAGGCTTATCAGAACATCAATTAATTCATTTGGTGCGACAACGCAGCAACATTTCAGGCGGCACTTGCCGTTGTGATTTACCTAGTTATCATTATTGGTTGCAAAAAAATCCTAAACAGCGCCTAAATGATTTAAATGAATGGTTAGCACCATTGAAACTTTTAAGTGATGCTGTTAATTTGGATTTGTATCTGATTCGTAACAATTCAATAATTTCACAAGAAACAGCCGAGATGGGGTTGTTTAAGTCGAAATTAAATACCAATGCCAGCTATAAACTTATTCGAGTGATAATGCGGAAGGAACAGCAATTCTATCCAGAAATTAATGGTAGCAAACAACGGTTTTCAATACGTTTTTTTGAACAAAATCAACCAGAACAAATATCGCAACCAACAGAACAAAATGTGAAATTTGAATTAAATGTTGCGTAATATAATTATACTTAACACCGTCACAATTTGAGTTAAGTAAGTACCCGTGCAAGAATAATTTGATATATTGGACTCCAAAGCTTTAGCTTTAGCTACGCTTACTTCGTTTGGGCAACTAGCCAAAGCTAAAGCTTTGGATTCCAATATATACTAAAATTCATGGTTCGGTAGTTATTGTCATTTCAGTTTCGACGTAAGGATAAATATTGGGAAATCTTTATGCAGTATCAAGTAAGATTTATCAAAATTTATCCTTACGTCGCAACTAAACGAAGTAAGCGTAGCTAAGTACGCAAAGCGTACTGACAAAATCAGTTTCTGAAGGTGTTGAGTATAGTATAGTTAGTTTTTTTACTTTAATATCTATCAAACCAAACTGGGAATGGTGTATATGGGGAAACTCTTCAAAGTTGGGGTATTCGGCCTCACATCCAACGAAAAAAGTACCTTGGGTAGCATTTTCAAGTTAGCCTCTTCACGTTCTCGACAATATAAAATAGCCAGTAATGAAGAGGCTGATATTGTACTTGTTGATTTTGAAGACGGAAATGCTAAGAACGAGTGGCGTAGTTTTAGTGTACATCGTAAGCTACCTGCCATTAAGGTAAGTAAAAAGCCACCTGCGGAACAAAGTGCTAATGAATATTACTTACGCCGTCCGCTGATTTTAAAACGGGTTCTTGAGGCACTTGATGAAGTCACGATCAAAGAGCTTCGCTATCTTCCTGAATTGGAAGTAGGTGGTAAAGGAATGCTTGATGATGAAGCATCTGCTGCTATCCAAAAGGCAAATATAGGAGGTAGTAGAACCAGTGGGATTAAAGCACTTGTTGTTGATGATGCTTTGCCAGTACGCAAAGCGATGGAAATTCAATTAAGGTTATATTCCATGGATATGGATTTTGCGGAAACTGGCGAAGAGGCTCTTGAATTCATACAAAATAACGTTTATAACATTATATTTTTAGACGTGATGTTACCAGGTATTGATGGTTTTGAGGTTTGTAAGAAAATTAAAGCTAATAAAACCTCTAAAAATACGCCTGTGGTTATGTTGACAGGTAAGGATGGTAAAATGGCTCAAATAAAAGGCAAAATGGCTGGTGCTGACGAATATTTGACCAAGCCTGTTGATCAAGAACAACTCAAAGAAGTTATCAAGCAATATTTGCCTAATGCAGCAGCGTAGTTAAGCAAACCTTAAATCTTTCTTTAACAGGAGTTAGTTTAAATGTCAATTAATAAAATCCTTGTAGTTGATGATTCTAAAGTTGATTTAACTAATCTTCAACAAATTCTTGAAGATGCTAGTTATACAGTTGTTACTGCTTTTTCAGGCGCAAAAGCTATTGAAAAAGCTAAGGCTGAAAAACCAGATTTAATCTTTATGGATATAATGATGGAGGAAATGGATGGATTTCAAGCTTGTAGGGAGATTACTCATAATGATTCTACTAAGGATATTCCCGTTGTATTTGTGAGTAGCAGGGGGCAAAAGGCAGATCGTATGTGGGCAGAAATGCAGGGAGGAAAGTCATTATTACAAAAACCTTTTACGCCAGAACAAATTCTTGAAGAAGTTAATAAGTTTAAATAGGCATTCGCTTTATCTGCTCAATTAGGCTTTAGTTAAGTACCTGTGCAAGATTAAAGTGATATTAGGACTTACGCACTGATAGCAGAAGTGTTTTAGGTTTGTTAATAAAAACAATACTTTAAAATTTTAAACTGACTTGGAGTCCAAAGCTTTAGCTTTGGACAAAGAGAAAATAAAAAAAATAGTTTGTCAATGCGTAAATCCTAGATAGAGATATTGGAGTTCAAGCTTACCTTGAACTCCAAACGAAACGTAGTAAGCGTAGCTAAAAATTTATAAAATCTATGAATTGGTACTAATCTATAGCTGAGTGATGAGAAAGAAAGTATGATTGGGCTATGCTTAATAGTTAAATGACTGTGATATAGGAATGAATATGCCGTTTTATCGCTCGATTATAAAGTATATTATTTCAGCAATTATGCTGTTGTTATTTTTAAGTGCCTGTAACTTTTTTAGTTTCGGGGATGGTGTGACAGGGGAGAATCAAACTAATCCAATTGCACCATTGAGTTTAGCTGTAGCTCCAGATGAGGTTGCTTGGATGCCTTGGTATTTTGCTGAGGAAAAAGGATTATTTAATTCAAGCCAAATACCTTATGATCTGAAATTAATTTCAGATACTTATCAAGCTACCATTGAGAAATTTATCTCTAAAGAGGTTGATGCAGTTGCTATTTCTAATATTGATGCAGTTGCTCAAATTGTTAGGCAAAATATTAAGGCTGATGTAATTCTAATTACAAATACTCATTATGGTAATGATGCTATTTTGTTGCATGAAGGTGCGGATCAAAATCTCCGTGGAAAAAAATTAAGCCTAGTTCAAGATTCAGCACGTCACTATCTTCTGGATCGCTATTTAGGCCGCCATCAAATTCCTTATGATACGGTAAAAATTATCAACACGGCTGAAGTTGATATACCAAATAAAATGATTAATAAAGAAGTATATGGGGTTGTTACCAAGAATCCTAATCTTTACAATCTGATTCATTCTAGTTCAGTAAAAGAGGTGTTTGATAGCAGCAACATTCCGAATGAAATCTTTGATCTTATCATTGTTCACCGTGAAACATTAGTTGATCATCCTGAATTTGCTGACGTTTTATTAAAAGCTTGGTTTTCTGTTATGAAAAAGTTGCAAGGTAATCGAAAGGGACTAGTTTTGGATGAACTGGCCACTTTAGCTCAGATGTCTCGCCAAGATTATGATGAGCAATTGCGAAGCAGTCCTTTAAATGATACACCAATGAAGGCTATGCAGGCGATTCGTAACCGTAGAATACTAAGAAAGTCTATGCGTATTCTGCGTTATTTTGTGGAACGTCATGCCCTAAATGGTAATAAACCTTTTAATAGTTGGGTTTCTTATCCTGGTCGTACACCGGCTTTATTGCATTTTAATGACAAACCTTTACGACGTTTAATTTCCAGATGATAACTAAGTTATCCCCAAGTCAAGCTTTAAACCGCCCCCTGATTCGTCACAGCTTAGAACTAGTTGATGGTTTTGATGAAAAAGAACAAACGATTCGTAAGTTGGGATTTCGCATTGGCAATCTTGGCTTATTAATTGCTAAGCAAGCTACAAGTGAATTGTCTGAAGTTTTACCAATTTGTCCCATCCCTTTTACAGCAGCTTGGGTATTGGGATTGATTAATCTGCGTGGGAATTTGGTACCAGTATTTGATTTGCATAAATTGTTACAATTTCCTACTCAGGAAACGGAGGTTGAGAAACCGATGTTATTGATTTTAGACAAAGGTCCTGCAAGCGGAGCAATTAAGATTGATGGTTTCCCAATACATTTGACTTTTACAGATCGTGATGAATTGACCACTTTACCTCCTTTGCCCACTGTGATTAAGCCTTATATTAGTAGTGGTTATGAAAAAGATGGTAAATTATGGTTTAATTTTGAACATCAGGGCTTTTTTAAATCTTTGGCGACACAATTAGCTTTGTAATTCGTTTTGATCATTGATTATTTAAAATTTTTAATGGAAGTAAATTGTAATGAAATTAAGAAAAAAAATGTTCATTGGCTCAGCCTTTCTTGCTGTAATTCCAGTGTTCATTACTGCCTTGTTTACTAGTCAACTTGCTGGTACGCTTGCTCAACAAGCACTGACAAATAACGTTAAAGAGCATATTACTTATATTAGGAATGTTAAAAAAACTCAAATTGAAGACTATTTTAAGTGGGTTTTTAACCAAATCCGAGTTTATTCGGAATCTAGAACAACCATTGAGGCGATGCTTGGCTTTAAAGAAGCTTATCCGAAATTCAAAGATGAAGCGGTTCTTTATACAGCTTTTGATAGTATAAAGGATGATGCTACTAAGGATAAGGATGGTTCGGAAACGCCATTGAGTTTACCCATTGATGAATATAAACAGGCTTTAAAAACTTACTATCAAAATGATTTTGCTGAAGAATATAGCAGTCATAATATTGATGAAGTTCCCGATATGATGGCGGCGCTGAATCAACTAAACGATAATAGTATTGCGCTGCAATACCATTATATTGCTGCTAATCCTAATCCAATTGTACTAAAAGAAGAATTGAGTGCGACCAAAGATGCCTCCAGTTATACACAATTACATAGTTATTATCATAACTATATTCTTGAGATGAAAAATACTTTTGAATTTGAAGATGTTTTTTTGATTGATAATGAAACTGGTTATGTTGTCTATTCGGTACTCAAAGAATTGGATTTTGCTACTTCTCTAAAAAATGGCCCTTACGCTAAAAGCGGACTTGGTCAAGTTTTTGAAAAAACCCATAATGCCAAACATGGCGAGATTGTTATGGTAGATTTTTCTCCTTATTTACCGTCATACAATAAGTTGGCTGGTTTCGTTGCAACGCCGATTTATGATGGGGATAAACAGATAGGTATTCTCGTCTTTCAAATTCCTATATATCGCATTAATGATATTATGACTAACCAGCGGGTTTGGCGATTTGAGGAATCTGGACGTACTGGGGAAGTTTATCTGGTTGCAGCTGATGGCACGATGCGAAATGATAGTCGTATGTTAGTAGAAGATAAGGAAAAGTATCTCAGTGTCATCGAAGAAAACGGTTTACCTGCTGATATTATTGCTCAGATTCGAGTGAAAGATACTAGTGCGGGTCTCCAAAAAATTGATAATCCAGGTACTCGTTCGGCTTTTTCAGGTGTGACTGGCTTTGATCTTTATGAGGACTATCGGGGTGAATTTGTATTATCTGCATTCGCTCCAATTGATGTACCTGGTTTGCAATGGGCGATTTTTTCTAACTTGCAGGAAAAAGAATCTTTAGAACGCTTGGAGGCATTGACAGATCAAATTAGAACTGGATCTGTGCCGATTGCTTTAATAATTTTGTTGATTGGTGGTAGTGCCGGATTTTTCTTTTTTGGTCGTATTGCTGCACCTATTAGTCATTTAGAATCTGTTGTGACTAGAGTTTCACAAGGTGATTTTAATGCTCGTGCTGATATTAAAACTGGTGATGAATTAGAAACATTAGGTAATACAGTTAATGGATTATTGGATGATCGTCTCTCGGCATTAGCTAAAACCGAGCAAGAGAATGAGAGATTAAATAATTCTATTATTGAATTGCTCAAAGCTTCATTCCAGTTGAGTCAGCGTGATTTGACTGTGCAAGTACCTGTAACTGAAGATGTCACTGGACCATTGGCAGATGCAATTAATCAGATGGCTACCGAAACCAGTAAGGTTTTATTGAATGTTCGACATGTTGCTGAAGAGGTGGAATCTGCTGCTAACCATGTGAAGATGCAGGGTGAGAATGTTTCCAAGGTGGCAGAAATGGAGCGGGAAGTGGTAGATAGCACTATAAAAGAGTTATCAGCTGCTGCTGATGCAATGAATCAAATTTCTGAGGTTGCACAGTCTTGTAATGAAATTGCTAGCCAAGCGACAACTTCTACTGATACGGCTTTAACAACTGTAACTGGTGCTGTTGATGGTATTGGTGAAATTCGGAAAACGGTTCGAGAAACTGAAAAAAGAATTAAGCGTTTAGGTGAACGCGCTCAAGAAATTAGTGGTATTGTGGATATTATTAATAATATTGCTGAGCGTACTCATGTACTAGCCTTGAATGCTAGTATGCAGGCGGCTGCTGCTGGTGAAGCGGGACGAGGATTTTCTGTCGTTGCTGATGAAGTGCAACGCTTGGCCGAAAGTTCGCGTAGTGCAACTTCACAAATTTCGGCTTTGGTGAAAAATATTCAGGTAGAAACCAATGAGACAACTGCGATGATGGATAAAACCATTGAGCAGGTGGTTGAGGGTTCTAAATTAGCTGAGCGTGCTGGTGAACAGATGAAGGATACCCAAACTACAACGGCGAATTTGGTGCAAGTTGTTGAACAGATTGCTATGGCTTCTAGTCAACAGGCGACATTGAGTGCTGATTTGCAAGAACGGGCGAGTACACTTCAAGAAAGTACCCAAGAAACGGCGAGACAATTAGATGAGCAAAGAGCTCAAACAGAACGTTTAGTGAAATATTCTAAGGAGTTAACTGAGTCAGTTCGGGTATTTAAATTACCAGATAATATTGATTAGTTTCAGTAGGGGTAACTTGGTTGCCCCTCTGCTGTTCCTTATTCCCACCTATTTTTTTTTAATCAATTAGTTATCAATAAAAATTAGCTTATAGTGATGGCTGATAATCGCTGATAATGGGGTCTATATGCTTTTAGGCGTTGAATCTATTGAGTTAGCCGTGCAGAATTCCATCAAGGGATTATCAGCGGCTCTGGAAAACTGTGTTTCGATAGAAAATACTGATGATCCCGCCTTATTAGAGGCGAGTGAAGATTATATAAATCACGTAGATATTTTATTGGATGCTGCTAGTAAGGTTGGTTTGAGTGGCTTACAAGAAATCGGTGAGTTTATAAATAATAATTGGATGGCTTTTGTGTTTTTGGATACTAAAGAAAAGCATTTGAAAAAAAAGTATTTTGAACAATGGCCAACTTTTATTTTAGAGTATTTAAAAAACCCTCAAGTAGCAGCTCCGCGTTTAGTAAGTTTTTTACAAGAATCCGCTTGGCCAGTGCCTTTAGAAAATGCTGATGATTTATTA
>JALWSU010000322.1 GCA_026993485.1 Thiotrichaceae bacterium
CTCAACTTTTTCTGGCCAATACCAATTTGATCCAGAAACCTTTATGGCAATATTACTAAAAACGGAACTGGTGAGTTTACGAATAATTTCAACATCGCTCAATGTCATTGAGGCTACAATGCCTTGATATTTACCAGCTTTTGCTAGGTTGTGTGCAATTTGTTGATCATTATGAGCTGATGGAATTAAAACATCTACTCTTTGTAACCAAGTAATGCTTTGCAATTGTTCCAGAAGTTTCGTGCCAGAAGTTTCTCCTGCTGTAACTACTGCATCTGAAATAATTAATAACCGAGATTTTTCTAGCTTTAAGGCTTTTAAGATAGTAATAGGTGCATCAAAGCGTGAAGCTCCAAGAGCTTGGGATTGTTTCAGTTTTTGAACTAAAGCCTGTTGTGCAGCTAGATTGTTAGCGGTGCCAATTTTTATAACTTCTTGATTAAAGCTATAAAGTAACAAATTAGTCGCATTTAATTCTGGTAACAGCTCAGATAAGCGATCAATAGTTTTGGATAAATAGGGGGCTTGTGATGCTGAGGTATCAACTAAAATAACTAGTTGTTCAAAATCTTGCTTGGTTTGTTGATTGCTAGTGAAAGGGATAATTTTGGCTGCTACTAATTGCTGACTTTGTATAGCAAGTTCAGCTTTTTTTATCGGCATTCTAAAATCAACGCTGGGTTGATAGTTGCGCTTTTCAATGCTGATAATGTCACGTTTTGACAAAGTAGCTGTCAGTTCGCCCATTTTGGTGGTTCTACTAGAACTGTCTGTTTCTTTGTCAGAAAAAACTTTTAAGGAAAATTGTTTTAATTTCGGTAAGCCTTTTAAAGGCAAGACATAATCAGCTTTTAAACGTTGAGAATAAGACAGAATCAAATGCTTTTCTGATTTGGGTTCAATCGGAAAAATTCGGGCATTAAAACGGTTACCGCTATCTGTTTCTAATAAAGCGGGGTCTTGGCGACGGTGTAAAAAGTCTTCATAAGCACGACGAGCAAGTTGTTTTTCGACAATTTCGCCTTCTTGAAGCCGTTCACCGATTTTCATGGCAAAGCGACTAATGGCGGCATTTTCAGGCAAAATAATTTGAAAACGGCCTTCACGCCGACGATTTTCGGGGTTATAAAAAACCATTTCTAGTTCTGTAAAGGCTAAAAAGCCTTCTATTACAACCCGTGCTTTTAAGCTACGCATTTCAAGCCCACTACCATCTGAGGCGGTTAGAGAAATATTTGAATCAGTAGCTAATACAGTTTGAGCTAGTAAAATGCCCAATATGAGAGCAATTTTTTTCATGGTGCTATCCTTATAAGAAAACCTGACAGGTTTTTAAAACCTGTCAGGTTTGGAGCGATATTTGAGCTACGCTTACTACGTTTCGTTTCGTTTGGAGTTCAAGGTAAGCTTAAACTCCAAATCAAATCTCAAGAAACTCATAAAACCTAAAATTATTAATAAGTTACCGATGATTTACCGAGGTGGCATCATGGATGGATCGTATGGAGGAGGACTGTTATAATCTTGAGGTGGTCGATTATAATCCCCGCCACGACGATAATCTTGAGGTGGTCGATTATAATTTTGAGGTGGTCGATTATAGTTATAATCCCTGCCACGACGATAATCTTGAGGTGGTCGATTGTAATCTTGAGGTGGTCGATTATAGTTATAATCGCCGCCACGACGATAATCTTGAGGTGGTCGATTATAATCTTGAGGTGGTCTTCTATTGTAACGATGCGATTCTCCGCCAGCTTGTTCAGCTTTTTGGCGTAACTTTTTCATTTCAGCCAAACCCTCTTGGATCATTTGCTGTTCGCTGATCATTTTATAATTAGGCAAGCGGAATAGTCTGCTAGGAACATCGACATTGGTTTGAATACGGGTAATTTCGTACATAACGAGATTCCCTTTTTTGCCCTTAATCACAGTTTTCATAGGCACACCAAGCTTCATATATTCCGCTTCTAAGTCATTGTATGCCTGAATGCAAGCAGGAAGGGCTACCCCTTTAACTTTTCTGGAACTGGACATTTTGGAAATGGCATTTAGAAAATCCATAATGTATGGCACATTAGTAGCCGGTTTGGAAAAATAGTTTTCCGAACACACTTTGTTGTTAGCTTTAATCTGATAAGTCACAGTAGGATAACCTGCAATTGCTGGGCCATTGCCTACTTTGATGAGTTTAGCTTTAACTGGTTGATTGTTATAGGCATATCTTGATTGTGAACGTCGTCCCCAAGGTTGCCCGTCTTGAGGTGGAATGGGTGGTGGTGTGCCGATAATTTTTATCTTTACGATACGTTTTTCTTTGCCATTCACCATATAAGACATACCTTGGTTCAAATCCATGAGTATATAGAAATTCGGATCAGAACTATCTATACGAACCTGTTGTCTATCAAGAGTGACTTTTTGGGTTTTTCCCATTTCTTGACGCTCAATAATTGTTGCTGCCCAAGTCGTACCACAAACACTGGCACTGAGTAGCCCAACCATTAAGCCACGCTGTAAGTGATTCATTTAGAATCCTCCTGTTTTATTAATAAAAAAACTTCTTCTTCAATAAACTTGTCCATAAATAAGGATTTCTCCCTCCCCCTAACCCCCTCCCAGCGGGAGGGGGTTAGGGGGAGGGTTTCGGACAAGTTCAATCAATATGACGATTAATCATCTCACGCAATATCTTCTCAGATTTTGCCCCTGTCATCTCTTCTACCACTTTTCCATGACGAAAAAGTTTAAAAGTAGGAAATCCGCGAATACCATACTGCCCAGCTAATTTTTGTTGCTCATCAGTATCAACTTTAGCAATAATAAATTCTCCGTGTGAATTATTTGCCATTTTATTCAAAACTGGAGTCATAAACCGACAAGGCGCACACCAATCAGCAGTAAAGTCAACCAATACTGGTAATTCTTTGGATTTGGCTAAAACTTTCACCGCAAAATTATCTATATCAACTTCTATTACTTTTAGGGGATGAGTCATTATTTATCCTGAAGTCTCCTTTTTAGTCAAATGATTTTCCAATAAATTAATAGAAAATTTTTCAATTTCTGCAAGCCTTGGTTTTTTCGGTAAAGGTGATTTCTCCGCATTTGCATCTATATCCGCTTCTAATTCATCAGCATAATCAAGTACTTCTTTAATCGTCCATTTGCCATGCTTAATATCCAAAATAATTTCACGATAAGATAAGGGAAATTCAATTTTGCCCGTATTGATTAATTCTTGCCCTTCTAATAATAACCTAATTAAGTGAGAGGCAAATTTAGTATCAAAACCATATTTAGTAATAAGATTTTTGCGATTTCCTACTTTACTAAGGCGTTCTTCAATCATGCCAACAGCTTTTTTTACATAAATACCTTTTTGTAAATTCAAATCGCCAATCACGCAATAGTCGCGGTTAAATTTAATAAAGGGCAAGCGTTTATCTTTGAGTTCAACTAAAACTTCTTTTTGCCCGGCATAATCTTTTAAATAATTCAAAGCTGTATTTAGCTCATGAAAGTTGTCGGTGCGGATTACCATTTTATGCTTTTGAGAAAAAGCGTAGCCTTTAAATTTTTTAACTAAGCCTTTATGGGGGAACTTATCGCGTTCAGCTAATAAAGCTCGCCCAGCATTGTTAATATAAATAATATTTGGCTCATTGACAAATAATTGTTCAATAATATTCGGATTATTATCTATAGCTAATTTAACAAATTTTCTGAACTCATATAATTTTCTATCAACAGCGTGTTTAGTATTCTTACCCGCCTCATCTTTATCAACAATAGAGAGATTAACTTCTTCAACTCTTTGAAATCCAAAGACTAATTCTTTAGTGGGCAAAAATATCCCTGAATAATCAAGATCGCTTGTTGGCGTATTGGTTCCATAGAGATGAGAACCTACTTGTATTTCAAGGATTTTGTTGTCATTAGCTAGTTGAGAAATATTCATTGTTATTTTTTTATTTTAGGGCAACCACAAGGGATTGCCCCTACAAACAGTGATGTAG